>JAUWCR010000147.1 GCA_030609215.1 Actinomycetes bacterium
CATAGGCGGTAAATTTTCCGCTATTTTGGGACCAGTAACATTTGGTCTTGTATCTTATTTTACAAAAAGCCAGAGGCTAGCGCTTCTAAGCACTTTATTTTTTTTAGTCAGCGGACTTATAATAATCCAGTTTGTAAAAGTTCCAAAAAGGAGACCGGGGTTGTTACATTACTAATTAATATATTTTTAACTGAATTATTCACCAAGAACTAATTAGTAATATAATACCCTGGTCTCCTTTTTGGGACTTTTACAAACTGGATTATTATAAGTCCGCTAACTAAAAAAAATAAAGTGCTTAGAAGCGCTAGCCTCTGGCTTTTTGTAAAATAAGATACAAGACCAAATGTTACTGGTCCCAAAATAGCGGAAAATTTACCGCCTATGGAATAAAAACTAAAATACTCAGCTTCCCTTCCTACTGGAATTAAAAAAGTCATAAGACTTCTTGAAGCAATCAGTGTAGAGCCTGTTGCTATTGCTATCAACACGAAAGCTATATAAAACAGAACCTTTAAATCGATAATGACGATTAGAAGTATAATAATTATCCATATTATTAGAGTTATTATAATAACATTTTTTGCTCCAATCCTGTCAATTAACCATCCAAAGAAAAATGAACTTATAATAGTTGGAATGTTTCCAATAATAAAAAGCAGAGTTATCTGCGGAAGGGTTAGGTTCAAAGTATTTCTTGCATAAATTGATGCATACACCGCAAGTACTGAAAAGGCATTGCTAAATAAAAAATATGCCAGTAAAAACTTAAGCAAATTCCTGTTATACCTTATATTTCTTAAGGTTTTTGCGAGCCTGCTAAATCCATACCTTACATAAGAAGTCTTAATGTTTACGATCTTCTTTGTAGATTTATCTTTTAAAAATAAAAAAGAAGGTATTGAGAAAACAAAGAAAAACACTGCAGTTATTACAAAGGTCATCCTTATGCCTGTCAGATTTGGTGCTTCGAGACCCCCTCTCAAAAAAGGAAATATTATAAGCAGTGTAATAAGTCCACCAAGATATCCCAGGGCAAATCCAAATCCAGAAACTGTCCCTGTATTATCCCTTTTTGAAAGCTCTGGCAGGAAAGAATTATAAAACATCATTGAAGTCTGATAAAAGAAATTTGCTGCTATAAATAAAATCATAGCAGTAATAATCATCCCGCTGCCTAAAAAATAAAGCAGAAAACAAAAGAATACACTGATACATGTAAGAATAATTAAGAATTTATTCTTAGATCTAGATGTATCTGCTATAGCCCCAAAAATTGGTGCAATAAGCGCTGCAAGGAGCATAGTAGCACCACTGCACACACCCCACATAAGATCTCCAAAATTTAGCCCATAACCTGAGCCAGAAACAATCACATTTGTAAAATACACTGGAAATACTACTGTCATAATAACAACAGCAAATGAAGTATTTGCAAAATCATACAGAGCCCAGGAAACTATGGGAAGTTTAAAAAGAGCTTTTATTTTTAGCAATTTTGCCATTTTTAAAAAATTTCTTTTTGTATATTAATATACGCAAATTGAAATTAAAACAGTGCCCAGGTATAAAAAAGTCCTGCAGACAGTTATACTATTACCTTTACATAATTTTTCATACTTCAATATTTTTCTGCAGTCATGTTATTAGAAGTCTTATGGATCAATCAAAATTTAAATAAATCTTGCCAAAATCAATACCAAAAATATTCTTTCCCCTGTATTTTTCCTTAATTTTTATTTTTGCAGATAAAAGATCTTTATTCTTTATTCCGTTTTTTAAAGACAGGTATGCTTCAATAAAAGCAGAAAGATCATCTGCTGCTTTAACAAGCTCGCCATCTCTTACCCCTGTATTAGAAAATTCATTTTCCGTAAACATTCTTATCTCAGGATGCCACTTATCAGGAATTAACTTGTATATTCTTTTCTCCATTTCCTGGCGTTCATAATCCTTTATAAGCTCATCTAACCCTTCAATTGATTTTTTTACAGGATTAATAATATCTCTTGTAAGAACTTCAGGTAAGTCGTGGAATAGACCTGTAAAATAATTATTTATACATCTAGCGCTGCCTACTTCTGCAATATAAGAAAATAAATATGAAAATATAGCAACAACTAACATATGGCCCAGGACTGATGTTTTGGGAACTCTGTATAAATGGCTCCAGCGTATCTGAAATCGCAGCTGACCGCATATATTTATAAAATCTGTCAGGTTCTTTGACTCCAGCAGCTGCTTCATACCTGCCAGATCAGAATATTTTGCCTGCTGTCTTGAGATACCTTCATTAATTTCATCAACCATATACCCTTCTGGGTTTGAGCGTTTTATTATATTAAACTCCCATTTAGTTACATAAAAGTGGGCTGCACCTATAATTTTTCTATTTATATCTTCTGTGTCACAGGTAAGATAGTTTTTAAAACGGACAAGGAAATCCTCACCAAGATAAGAAACTATAGGGCTGATTTTACTATAGACCCATTTATTTAATTTCCTGTATTTTTCACTGTCTTCTTTTATGGCATGGAAAAGAGGCGGTTTTATGTCAGTCAATACTATACGCTGTAAAAACTCAAAAAGCCCTGCTTCTATTATTTTTATCCAGTTAATATCTCTTGTGCCAGCATCCTGCTCACACTTGCCCAATACATATGCAACTACCATCTTGTGTGCCTGCTTATCAAGTTCAGAAATATCAATAGCTCGTATCTGATCATTCCATCTTGTCATACTTGCAGCTTCATAGATTTTTAATAGTAGTTGATTTTCTGTCATAAATCCTGCTCCTATAGTATTGCCTTTCTAATCTTATTTATTAAATCTTGCTTATTAAATTTTATATGGCATATTTTATCTACTGCCCTCTAACTTTCTTTTTTTCCCGGCAGCATGCCTTGGAGGACTGCCTGAATCCCAGAAGTCTATAATTCTTCTGGGCAAAATAGTAACCTCCTGCCTCTCAATTTCCACCTCATCACTAACTAACTCTCTTGCCAACATCTCATATGCCTTTGCTCCCTTGCACCAGGGATCATAATCCATTATAGGTTTTCCTATACTGGGTGCCTCACTCAATCTGATATTTCTTGGTATAATAGTATTGTATATTTTATGAGAAAAATATTTCTTAATTTCTTTTACTGCCTGGTTTGAAATTCTTGTCCTGGAATACATTGTTAAAACAGCACCTGCTATCTCAAGCTTCCCATTAAAATTTATCCTCACTAAATCTATCGTTTTAATAAGCCTTGCAGTACCTTCCAGTGCGTAAAATTCACACTGCATTGGGACCATGACTTCTTCTGCTGCAGCCAGTGCATTAATCGTCAAAATCCCAAGATGTGGACAGCAATCAATAATAATGAAATCATAATCATATTCTATTCTACTTATGGCATCACTTAGTCTATGCTCCTTCTTGTTAATAGAGACAAGTTCAGTTTCAGCATTTTCAAGCTGACCTGTTGACGGGATTATCTTTAAATTATCATAACCTGTATCTAAGATTACTTTATTTGGGTCCTCTGTATAACTTATAATACTATAAACAGACAAATCAACATCATCCGTATTTATTCCAAGTCCTGTAGTCGAATTACTCTGGGGATCCATATCTATAAGTATTGTTCTGTAGCCAAATGAGCTCAGATATGCTGCTACATTAACTGCAGTTGTGCTCTTTCCTACTCCACCCTTCTGACTTGCAACAGCAATTTTCCTTTTTATAGGTGCCCTATCTTCTTCAAGATTAATACTCTTATCTTTTGTGTTTCGGGTAAAAAAACACATTTTCCTAATTATCCTTTTATTGTTTTATAAAATATTATATCAAAATACCAGTAACCTGGTTACTAAAATATCATACTCTTAATATCTTACTCTTTAGAATCAAGAAAAGTTCTTGGTATCATTTTATTACATAAAATCATACAGCAATTATAAATTCGGTGTTTAAATTCTGCATAATTTAATTAACATCAAGGATCTTAATATTTTTTACAACTTCTACATTATCTCCCAAATAAGTATATGCATAAAAGTGATAATTATTTAAAGCTTCATCATTTCTTACAAAAGACATATAAACATAAACATTTTTTAAATTTTCAAATGTGGAATAAATTGAATC
>JAUWCR010000138.1 GCA_030609215.1 Actinomycetes bacterium
TTTACTTATTATTCATGGATTGCTTCATATATATAATTACGATCATGAGAAAAAAGAGGATACAATAAAAATGGAGAGCATTCAGAACAGTATACTTAGAGATGTGAGAAGCGTTTTTAAACTCTGAACTATCTTAACTTGGATACCCCTATTTTACTATCTTAAATTGATTTCCATAAATTGGCTGCTTTAACTTGGTTCTCTTAACTGGAAATTATTACCTGATGCTGGTAGTTCTATTGACAGGTATTGTAAAATTTAATTAGTTATATTTTTTTAATAAGAATAGGCAGTATTTATCGAAAATTTTTATAAATAGATTTTTTTAGAATATTTACAATTTTTTGCCATTATGATTGATACAAAGAATATTGTTATAGAGGAAATAAAAGACTTTGATCATAAACTGGTGGAAGTTATAAAAAATCTGGAGAAAAAAAATTTGGGTAGAGAGGTATCAATTAATGAATGGGTAATTCCTGTAATAATAAGGTATGGTAAGATTATTTTAATTAAAAAGAATAAGAATGGAGAGATTATGGGAGTATGTGAAATGGTAAAAAAATGGAGTGACCGTGACACTGCTTTTATTCACTCATTTTATATTAACAAAGAATACAGGAGACTGGGAATAGGTAAAAAATTCCTCATTGGTATTATAAATATTTTAAAAAGAGATAAATTAAAGTATGTAGAATTAACTATTGATCCAGGTAACAGAGCGGCTTGCAGTTTGTACAAGAGACTTGGATTTACTGTAAAAGAAGTCAGAAATAATGAATATGGGAAGGATGTAAATCGGTATTTAATGATACTGAAACTATAGTGAATAAAGAAAAGTTCAAATCTGGTTTTGTTGGATTGTTTGGTCGAACCAATGTTGGTAAATCTACTTTAATAAATAAAATTATTAACCAGAAGGTGGTAATAACTTCTGAGAAATCACAGACCACAAGAAGCAGAACTAATTGTATATACACCACGGATAATATGCAGATTATTTTTGTTGACTGCCCTGGTTTTTTTAAACCCCGCAGGTTACTGGAGAAAAGGTTAAATAGTATTATTTACAAGGTGCTTGCTGATGTTGATATAATATTGGTGATGGTAGATATTTCAAGTGGAATAGGAACTGGTGATTATTATGCATTTAATAGTTTGAAAGATAGACAGCAGCCTAAGATTTTACTGCTTAATAAAATAGATTTAATTTCGAAAATACAGTTAAATCAGCAGAGAAAAAAGCTTAAAGGTTTTGATTTTTTTGAAAATGTAATTTCAATTTCAGCGAAGACAGGAGAGAATGTAGAAAAATTATTAAAGATTTTAACAGGGAAACTTCCAGAAGGTCCCCAATACTTCCCTGATGAGATGGTCACCGATCAGCCCGTTGCTCAAATGATTGCAGAAATTGTCAGGGAGAAATTATTTGGAAACTTGTCACAGGAAATCCCTTACAGCATTAATGTTGAAGTGGAAAAAATAAAAAAATCGGTAAATAGATCAGGTGAAAAAATAATCAAGGTGGATTGTAATATTTATACTGAGCGAAAATCACAGAAAGCAATAATTATTGGGAAATCAGGAGGTATGTTAAAGAAAATAGGTAAACAGGCAAGGCTTGAGCTGGAAGATTTTCTAGACTGTAAAGTTTTTCTGGAAATGTGGGTTAAGGTTGTAAAAGATTGGACCAAAAAGGAATCTTATTTAAATAAGTTTGGATATTTAAATTATTAAAAATTCTAATAAATATTAAGAAAGGATAGGTGTTTAAAACGTTAACCAAGGAACAATTAGCAAAAACAATAGATCAAACTATGCTGAATCCAATTGTAACAATAAAAAATATACAGAGTTTTTGCATTTCTGCAAAGGAGTACCACTTTGCTGCAGTGTGTATTAATCCTTCATATATTCCTATAGCAAAAAAAATATTAGCAGATACAGATGTAAAGGTTTGTTCAGTAGTTGGCTATCCGCTTGGTGCTAATTCTATAGAAACTAAAGTTTTTGAAGCAAGGGATAATATAGGGAAAGGTGCAGATGAAATTGATATGATGATAAATTTGGGGATGCTCAAGAGTGGTAATTATTCTTATATTGAGAAAGAAATTGGAGTAATGGTTAGTGTAATTAGAAGAGAGCAGATGGCTGAATATAATAGGCATATAAATATCAAGGTTATTATTGAGAATGGAAGTCTTACAAAAACGGAAGTTAAAAAGATATGTAAAATTATAGAGGAGTCAGGGTCAGATTTTATTAAAACATCAACAGGATTTGGGGCTCGAGGTGTTGAACTTGATGATGTAAGGCTTATTAGAGAAATTGTTACAAGGAATATAGGGGTAAAAGCTTCAGGTGGGATTAGAACATTTAAAGATGCACAGGCTTTAATAGATGCTGGAGCAACAAGGCTGGGAACAAGTAGCGGAGTAAGTATAATGGATGAATATAGTAAAATTTTTAATAAATAAAATGCCGTCATATAAAGCTAAGGCTATTATTTTAAGGACATATAAACTGGGTGAGTCAGATAAGATTGTTAAGATGTACTCCGGCAGAGATGGAATCATAAGTGCAGTAGCCAAAGGCTCCAGGAGAATCAGGAGTAAATTTGGGGGCAGGCTTGCACTTTTTAATTTAGTAGATTTAGAAATTGCTAGTGGTAAAAATTTAGACATTATAATACAGGCAGAAATTTTAAAAAGCTTTAAAAATATATCTTTAGATTTTTATAAATTTATTTTCTGCGAATTAATCAGTGAGGTCATTTTAAAGACACAGTCCAGTGGTAGTGAACCATCTCCATCGTTATTTAAGTTAATTTATGTATGCATTAATGAAATAGATAATTTGGAGATTGAAGACATCAAATCCTTAAAGAAAGCTGCTTGTTTTTTTGGAGCTAAATTTTTAAAAATTATAGGTTACAGTCCACTACTTGACGTGTGTTGCAGATGCAGTATAAAAATGGATGATTTATATTCTTTCCATAAGCATAAAATTTTATTCTCAATAAGATATGGAGGTATTGTTTGCGGTAAGTGTGCAAATAATTTGAAAAATAAAATGGTTCTGACTGCTTCCAGTTATAGATTTTTATATGATCTATTTAATAATAAACTTGAAGACTTTAGAGATATAGAGGTTAGTAGTTCAGTGATTAAAAAAATATACAAATTAATTGAAAATTATATAACCTATCACACTGACTGCAGTATAGATAGTTTTAAATATTTAAATAAGATAGCTATTTAACAGCAGGCAGTTCTAGGTGAAATTATTATTGACCTTAGCATAGCTACACTGTAGAATATTTCATGTCAGAACCAAAGATGATATTGAAAGGAAAAGAGGTAGGTGCATGAATAAGAGAATTATTATAGATCCAGAGATACAACATGGCAAGCCAGTGATTCGTGGAACAAGAGTACCTATCACTCGAATTGTTGGCGGACTAGCTGGGGGCATGACAAAGGAAGAAATTATGAAAGAATATGAGGTTACCGAGGAGGACATAAGAGCTGCTCTTAGCTATGCTACTGAACTAGTTGAGAAAGAGGAATTCCACCCTCTTCCATTAAGGATGTAACTATGTATTTTCTGATAGATGAAAACCTTCCTCGCTCAACAGGTAATCTACTAAGACGATATAGGCATGAGGCAGTTGATATACGAGATATTGGTCTTAGAGGCACTAAAGATTCTAAGATTGCATCTTATGCTCAGAGTAAAAGTTTATGTCTAATAACAGGTGATTATGGTTTTTCAGATATTAGAAACTATCCTCCTGATCAATACTCTGGGCTAATTATTATATCTATCCCGAAAAGTGCAACAGCTTCTTTTATACTCAATTTGATCGAAGATTTTTTACAGCAAAAAGAACTTGTTGCTCGGGCACCAGGAAAATTAGTAATTGTTGAACCTGGACGGGTAAGAATTCGTAAGACTTAAAGCTTGGTAAATGAACTGTATTTCTTTTAGGTAAAGGTAGTATGATTCTGACCTAGGGTGTTTCTATTTTACTATAAAATTCTACCTTAGTTTAATTGACTATTAAAATTAATATTATTAAAATTAGGTACTATGAATTTTCAGGATATTATTTTTAATTTACAAAAATATTGGGCTCAAAAAGGTTGTATTATAAGACAACCACTTGATCTGGAAAAAGGCGCCGGGACATTCAATGCTGATACCTTCCTCAGGTGCCTGGGCCCCGAACCATGGAAAGCAGCTTATGTTGAACCAAGCAGGAGACCTACTGATGGAAGATATGGAGAAAATCCTTTCAGGACTCAATTTTATTATCAGTTCCAAGTGCTCCTAAAGCCTTCACCAGACGATGTAGTTAGCTTGTATCTGGGATCACTTGAAAGTATTGGAATTGACCTAAAATCACATGATATAAGGTTTGTTGAAGACGATTGGCAGTCACCGACTATCGGAGCGGCAGGTTTGGGATGGGAAGTATGGGCTGATGGTATGGAAATAACACAATTTACTTATTTCCAGCAAATGGGGGGAATTGTACTGGAGCCGGTATCAGCTGAACTTACTTATG
>JAUWCR010000077.1 GCA_030609215.1 Actinomycetes bacterium
AGCTCTAATCTATCTTCTTTTAAGTCCAATACTACAAATTTCTTTGGATTCCTCATTCTGATAGCTCCTACCATTCCAAGACCAAGTGTTCCTGCTCCTGATAATACAACAAAATCTTCATTAGTAATATTTGCTCTGTCAACACAATGCTTTGAGCAAGCGTACGGTTCAATTAGAATTGCTTTTTCAATCGGAATATCCTCTGGCACAGAATAATTTAAAGCTTCTTTGGGAAATTTCATATATTCTGCCATCCCGCCATTTACATTATTTTGAAACCCATATACGTCATGTTTTTGACACATCCAATGTCTTCCTGTTTTACAAAATTTACATTTCCAACAGGGAACAATCTGTTCTGATATCACTCTATCACCGATATTAAATTCTCCTTTTACGTTAGAACCCATTTCTACGATATTACCTATAAATTCATGTCCTGGAATCATGGGTGCTTTAATATATGACGGATTTCCTTCTCCTCCCCAAAAACTTGGCGCGCCATGGTAGGCTTTTAGATCTCCTGCGCATATTCCGCATGCTTCAACCTTAATAACAATTTCACCTTCCTTTGCTTTTGGAATAAAAACTTCCTCTAATCGATAGTCTCTCGGGGCATGCGCAACGAGTGCTTTCATTTTTGCAGGTAAACTAGACATTATAATCCTCCTTCTTAAATGTAATATATTCTTAATATAATTAATACTCTACGGACATAATATAAAGTAATTTATCACTTTAATTAAGATTACTATCTTGTTCCTCTATTTTATTAAGTTAAGCATCGCTTAAAATTTTATAAAAATAGTATTTTATTATAATTATGCACTAATTATTTTTTCTGTTTTCGGGTGGAATAAATGTAATTTGTTTTGATCGTAAAACAACTCTAACTCTTTACCTTTTTTTAATCCCATATCAACATTACAATAAACAGAAAATTTATAATCTCCACTTCTTAAAACCAGATACATATCTTCACCTAAAAATTCCATTACTTCAATTATTCCCTTAATAGACTTCTGTTTGTCAGATATCTTTCTTATGTGAATATTTTGCGGCCTCAGACCAAGAATTACTTCTTTGAAATTTAATTTATATAATATTTTAGCTATTTTAGCCTCTGGAATAAATTTAAGTGAACTATTTTCAACTTTTAGAATAATTATATCTTTCTCTGAAATAATTTTGCATTTCATAATATTAATTGGAGGTTGACCAACAAAACCTGCAACAAAAAGATTTATAGGATTATTGAAAATTTCATCTCTCGTACCTACCTGCTGTAATTCTGCAAAATTCATAATCCCAATACTTTTACCCACAGCCACAGCTTCTGTCTGGTTGTGAGTAACATATAACATAGTTGAGCCAAATTCACGATTTATCTCTTTTATTTCAGCTAATATTCGATACCTTTTTTCTATTTCAATATGTGAAATAGGTTCATCCAGTAAAAATATAGATGGATCTCTTACCAATGCACGCGCCAATGATACTCTTTGCTGTTGCCCTCCGCTTAAGGTAGTTGTTTTTAAATCAAGGATATCTCCGATTCCCAATATTTCACTTATATCCTTAATTCTTTTTTTAACTATATTAGGATTTATTTTTTTTGCTTCTAAACAAAGTGCAATATTTTCCTTAACAGTTAAATGAAAATATAATGCATAATCTTCAAATGCAAGAGCTATATTTCTTTGTGCGGGAGTTAGATCATTTGAAAGATTATCACCTATGTACAATTTTCCTTTGGAAATTTCCTCGATACCAGCTATCATCCTTAAAGTAGAAGTCTTTCCACAGCCGGATGGGCCCAATAAAACCATAATTTCTTTATCTCTTATATTCAGATTTAAGTTTTTAACTGCTTCGACTTTTCCTTTTTTGCTCCCATAATATTTATACACATTTTTTAGTGAAACTGACGCCATAAAAAAACTCCTTTACTCTTTTAATTTAATATTTTCATTTGTTTCCTTATCAAAGAATATTAATGATTGATCATCAAAGCTTAACCATAATTCTTGTTTATATATCAAAGATAAATCTGGATCATTAACTAATATAGTTAGATCTAAGTTTTTAATTTTTGCATAAAACACCAACTGATTATCGAGAACTTCGGACGTGCCACAAATAGCTTTTAAATTATAAACATCTGAAGGTTTCTCTGAAAAACTTATATGATGTGGTCTGGCCCCTACTAAATATTCACTTTTCCCATAAATTTCTAAAAGTTTTAAAATATTACCAGAAATATTAAAGACAAAATCTCCTTTAGGACAATATAATTGGCTATTTTTAGAATTAACTGAGCAATCAAATAAATTTATTTCTGGCCATCCTACATTTAAGGCAACTATTGTGTTTTTTGGAAAATTATAAATTATTTCTGGAATCCCAATTTGTTGTATCTCTCCCTTATTTAAGAACATTACTCTATCTCCAAGAGAAATGGCTTCTTTATAGTCATGAGATGTATATATAGTAGTAGTTTGAAATTTTTCCCTTAAAAAATGAAACTCGGTCCTTAATTGATTTCTTATTTTAGCATCTACATGGGCTAGTGGTTCATCTAACAATAATACCTTAGGTTCTTTTATTAATGCTCTACCTAGAGCTACTCTTTGTTTTTGTCCACCACTTAATTCTGAAGGCAGTCTATCCAATAAATGATTTATATTTAACATCTTTGCAATTTTGTCTACTTTTTCCCTTATTTGTTTTGTATTATATTTGTTCTTACTTGCTGATGATTTAAGCGGGGCTGCGATATTATTAAAAACTGTAAAATGTGGATATAAAGAGTAGTCTTCAAAGGTTAAAGCAACATCTCTTTTAGCTGTTGTAATATTATTTATTGAATCTCCATCAAAATAAATTTCACCATTTTCTGGATTCTCCAATCCAGCAATTACTTTTAAAAATGTAGTCTTGCCAGCCCCGGAAGGTCCAAGGATAATAAAAAATTCTCCATCGTTAATCTCAACTGACAAATTATTGAGTGCAACTACTTTTTCAAATTTCTTTGTAATATTCTTTAATGATATCTTGGGCATTTTATCCTCCAAATTTTTATTAACAATAAATATTGTAAATACAACACATTAATAAGTATACAATCTATTAAAACAAACATCTAATAATTATCTTTTTATAGCACCCATACTCATACCAGAAATTAGATATCGTTGCAAGAAAATAGAAAGAATTAACAAAGGTAAAGCCGCTCCAATACATATAGCAGCAATTTCTCTAAACATGATAGCATCAGGAGTAAGATATCTTGTTGCTTGAACAGTCACGGGCTGTACATACACTGCAGCTAGTATCATTCCAAATATAAAATTATTCCAGCAATAAATAAATGCTAAAAGAGTTGCTGCAGCAATTCCACCTTTAGCTAAAGGTAATATTAATCTAAAAAATATCCAAATTCTTGAATATCCATCAACCATTCCTGCTTGCTCAATCTCCATTGGAATTTCTTCCATGTATCCCCTCACAATCCATACTATCATAGGTAAACTAATCAGCTGATATACCCAAATCAGGGAGATATAAGTGTTGTATAGACCAATTCTTGAAAATAATAAATAAAGAGGCATAATAACCAACAGTGGTGGCGCGAATCTAAAAGTAAGAATTGTAAAAGCTATATTCTCTTTGCTTTTTAATTTGGTTCTAGCCAATACATATGCTGCTGGCAAGCCAACAGCTAAAGATATTAAGATAGTGCTTACAACAACAATTATACTGTTCTTAATGCCCACTAAAAACCATGATTCAACACCGGCCGAAACACCTGTTGCTCCAACTATTTTTGCCAGACCTAATATATATTGAAAACCTTTAATAACAGGTTGAAAAATAAACTTAGGTGGATAGGTAAGAATATCAGGATTAGTTTTTAATGCCATAGTTAAAATCCAATATACAGGAAATAATAAAAAGGAAAAACTTAATATTAACACTACAGATGTTGATAAATTTACAAAAATATTTTTTCTTAATTTTTTTCTTTCACTCATTATTTATCCTTTCTATAAATATCTTACTTAAATATTTATCTTAAATTTTCTCGCAATACAGTCCAATATCTAATTAACCAAAAACAAACAATATAGACAATTAACCACATAACCAACATAATAGATGCCCCATATCCTGTCTTATAGTAAGTAAATGCCTGGGTATAAGCTTCAACTTGAAAATTCATTAATGTGCTACCTGGTCCACCCCTGGTTAAACCAAAAATAATATCAAATTGAGCTATTGAATCAATAAATCTAAAAACTAAGCATATAATAATATAAGGCATAAGCAATGGAAATATAATTTTTCTAAAGGTTGTCCATTTACTTAATCCATCTACACTAGCAGCTTCAAGAATCCTTGGAGGTATACCTTTTAAGCCTGCTAATATTATAATAGCAATAAATGGTGTAAACATCCAAACATCTATTAATACTGCCGAATACAAAGCATAGCTAGAACTTCCAGCCCAAACAAATTTTCTCGGAATACCAAATGGACTTAAAATATAATTTAAAACACTATATTCAGGATTCATCATTAGTTTCCACATAATAGTTCCTATAATAGGCGAAATCATTAATGGAAAAAGTAAAAACGGTTTTAAAACCTTTCCTAACCAAGTATCTTGATTTAATGTAAATGCAATGATAAGTCCTAATGAAAACTCGAAAAAAAGCACTAAAAAACAATAGGAAAATGTAACCTTAGCATTGTGCCAAAACAAACCACTTCCAAAATATTGCAAATAATTATTAAAACCTATAAAATTAACATCTCTGCTTATTAAACTAGCATCGGTTAAAGAAAAATAAATACTGTAACCAAACGGCACTAATATAAGTATTAATACTAATAGTGCAGGTAAAAGTGCAAATATTGGCCCTATTTCACCTAATCTAGACTTCAAAGTAACACCATTCATGTCTTTTTCCCCCCAAAAAAAATACCTCTTACTTTAAGTTGGACATGCTAATCTCTTATATTTTATTGTTTTACAATTTTAGATTAACATGTCCAACATTTAAACTATCTTTTTATTTTAACGTTAAATCTTTAACAAGTTTCTCTAATTTCTGCTCAATATCTGCACCTCCAACCATTTCTTGTATAGCTACAGCCCACGCCGTATTTCTCTCAACCATTCTTGCTTGGGGAGTAAACAATACAGAACAATTATTTATAGAATACATAAATGTTTCAATATAAGTCGGAAACTTAACTCTCACCTCTGCAAGGAACTCTTTATTATTCCAACTAGATTCTCTTACCGGATTCATTCGTGCGGTTGCATTCTTCAAGTCGTTTTCTTTACCGGTAGCCCACTGCATAAAGTACCATGCTGCTTCTTTATTATTAGAAGCTGCATTCATACTAATATTCCATATCCAGAGGTTAGCCATATGCTTATCTCCACCTGGCTTAGTAGGAACGGGTGCCCACTTAAGCATGCCTGGTTCGCCTACTGCAGTCCCCTCAGCATTAACTGCAAAACTACCCAGAATATCTGCATCTACAGTCATAGCTGCTTTACCAGCTGCTAAATCTGCCAAAACATTATACCATTCATAACCTACCCATCCTGCTGGTCCATAATCTTGTAGTAACTTAATAAAATCCTTATGAAATGCAATGCCTTCCGGTGATCCCATGGCTGGTTGTAAGTTCTCATCAAAATCAGTACCACCATAGTTAGTAAGTATACTTATCGGACCAGTATGACACAAATTCCAAGACCTAAGACCACGATGAGTAAAACCAATTATATCTGGCTCATTTTCACTTATTATCTTTGCTGCTTCGTAAACCTCCGGTAAAGTATTTGGAACTTTAATATTATATTTTTCAAATAGATCAGCTCTATAAATTAGTGACATCACCTCAAAACCAAGAGGAATTGCCCACTGTGATCCTTGTCCTACCGGACTGCCGTCAATCAAATTCCATCGAGTAGATTCTCTTAAGCTTAGAAAAATATCTTCAAAATCGTAATCTGAATTTGTCAAAGCTGGGTCGGCGATATACTCTTCCAAAGGCTCAATATATCCTGCGGGAGAGAAAGTCCATATTTGCATTACACCAGTCATTAATACATCAACATCTTTTGAATGAGCAGATAACATTATCATTGATTTGTCGAAAAACTCATCTTCTGAAAGAGATTCCGCATTAACAGTAATCCCAGTCAATTTTTCAAATTCTGGAATTGCACTAACTACCCCCTCTGAATATGGATGCTTACACATCAGGATATTAAGTTTAGTACCTTCAAATTTTCTCCAATCAAATTCAGCAGCAGAAACCATAACAGTTACAAAAGATACGCTAATTATTAATACTATCAACCACAATATATGTTTTTTCATTTCATTATTCTCCTTTCTTTACTTTCTTTTTTTTATGTCGATTCACAAAATTCAATTGTCTTATAAAACCACCCCCC
>JAUWCR010000150.1 GCA_030609215.1 Actinomycetes bacterium
CTTGCTCACTGGATGCTATTGAAAAATTTAAATAACAAGGTTTAATTTTTGAAAGTACTCTTTCTATTATTTTTCTAAATATAATATAATTCATTTTTATGTATAGATGTGGTGGTAGTATTTGTTTGGAATTAATTGTTACAGAAAATCATTATGAATAATAAAATTGTTGACATACATGTTCATGTATACCCTGAATATCTATCAAAAAAAGTAGTTGAAAGACTTGAAAATAGGTATGATATAAAGTTTGTTGCTCGTCCCTGCCTGGAAGATCTTTTAGAATCCATGGAATCAAGCAAGATTAGTTATTCTGTAATTCAGCCTGTTTCGACTTCTATTGGACAGGTGAAACCAATAAATGATTGGTTGGTAGGTGTAGTAAAAAAGTACAGCAGTAAAATTGGAGCATTTGGCACAGTTTATCCAGGGATGAGTAATTATAGGAAAGAAATTGAAAAGATTAAGCTTGGGGGCCTTTCTGGTATTAAAATGCATCCTAATTTTCAAAAATTTTTCCCGCACGAAGAAATAATGTCTCCGATTTATCAGGAATTAATTAAAAATGATTTATGGGTCTTATTCCATTCTGGCTGCGAAATAGCTCCTATAGAAAAGATATATGCAGAAATTGATTCGTTTTTAATTTTAAGGGATAAATTCCCCCAACTTAAAATAATACTTGCTCATATGGGAGGATACAAAGTATGGGATGAGGTTGAAGATAAAATTATAGGAAAGGAATTTTATCTGGATCTTTCATATACAATGGGTTTTTTAAGTTCAGATAGGATAAAGTTATTTATAGATAAGCATGGACCGGATAAAATTTTTTTTGGTTCAGACTTTCCTGTTGCTTCAGTAAAAGAGCAGGTTGAGAGCTTTTTTAGATTGGAGCTGGGAAAGGAAATTGAGGATAAGATACTTTATTTAAATGCTAAAAAAGAAATATTGGAAAGTTAGGATAAAATTCAAGTAATAAATATTTTTATTATTAAGGAGTTAGGAATTAAATGATAAAAAAAATACTGATATCAATATTGATTTTGTCTATACTGCTATTTATATTTGCAGGATGCAAGGATTCACCTATAACAGCTGATACAGAAGAAAGAATAGATGAGGATGGTGTAATTGATGAAAGCGAAGTTGAAGGCAAGAAAGAAGAAGTAGCCGAAGAAGATCTAAAAGCAGATGACGAGAATGAAGATAGCAGTAATGATGAAGAGGCGTCTTTAGATGAAGATGAAACTGCGGAAGAAGAAAATAAAGAAGATGAATATGTAAATGATTTTACATTAATGGATTTGGATAATAATGAAGTTTCCCTGTCTGACTTTAAGGGGAAAATTGTAGTAATAAATTTCTGGTCGACAGGATGCCCTCCATGCAGAGCAGAGCTGCCTGATTTTGTTGAGGTTTATAATGAGTATAAAGACAAAAATGTTCAATTTATAGGCGTAGGATTGGATAATGCTGAAAATTTAAGAGTTTTTGCAGAAGAATATAATATAAGTTACCCTACACTTATTGATGGGAGTATAGATACGATATCAGGTAAATGGAGAATTAATTTTATTCCTACGACTTATATTGTTAATGAAAATGGAAAAGTAGTATCTCCTCCTAATATTGGTATGATGACTAAAAAACAGTTAACAAATGCTATAGAAGAGTGGTTATAGATGGTTGAAGTTGGCTTGCTTTCTGCTTTTATAGCAGGGGTATTATCATTTGCATCACCATGTGTTTTACCGTTAGTCCCTGTATATATTGGTATAATTTCAAGTAGAGTTGTCTATAAAAGTGATAAGATAAAATTTTCTGACAGGTTATATATATTTTTAAATAGTATATTTTTTGTAGCAGGTTTTTCAGTAGTATTTATAATTTTGGGTTCAACAGCTACTTTTATTGGTCAGCTTTTAAGAAATTATATGAATATTATTGGAAGAATTGGCGGGGTTATGCTTATAATTTTTGGTCTTCACTACATCGGTCTTTTTAAAATTCCTTTCTTAAATATAGAAAAAAGATTTAACACGCCTTCTACATCAAAAACAGGATATTTAAGCTCTTTTGTGTTTGGAGTGGTATTTTCTTTTGGATGGGTGCCATGTGTTGGTATGATATTATCAGGAATTCTGCTTATGGCAAGCAGGTTTGAAACTCTACTGCAGGGTGTCTTGCTTTTAGCTGTTTATTCTCTGGGACTTGGTTTACCATTTATACTGGCAAGTTTATTTATTAGCTTTTTTTCAAAGCTTATAAAAAGGTTGAACAGACATCTTAATATTGTATCAATTATTTCAGGAGTACTCCTTATAGCATTGGGTATTATTTTTGTAACTGATTCCATGACAAAAATATTGAGTTTCCTATCAGTATATTTGCCGCTTTTAAATAAGATTAATTTATAGAACGTACTGTTTTATAAAAATCCTGAAATAAATGACTTTTTAAAACAATTTGTGTTAAAATTTTATAAAATTTGTAATAATAGTTGAAATTATTTTTAATACTTATTAAAAATTGTTAGGAAATGCTTTTCAAGACTTTGTTTTTTAAATATGAAGGGAGGATATTTTGGCTGTTGATCCAGTAGCTTTTAGGATTTTTAATATGGAGATAAGATGGTACGGTATATTAATTGCAATGTCTTTGGTAATTGGAATATTAATAGCTTATTTTATTGCAAAGTATAGAAATCAGAGAGAAGAAGAAGTAATAAATTTTACACCTTTTGCGGTCGTATTTGCAATAATAGGTTCAAGAATTCTTCATGTAATTGCAAACTGGTCATATTATAGTGATAATCTAAGTTATATCTATGCTTTTAGAAGAGGGGGACTTGCCATTCAGGGTGTTATGCTTGGTGGGGTTTTAGCACTTCTTGTCTTTTGTAAGATCAGGAAATTAGATTTCTGGATATGGGCAGATATCATAGCACCTGCCTTAGTACTGGGGCAGGCTATTGGTAGATGGGGCAATTTCTTTAATCAGGAAGCTTATGGAAAACCAACTGATCTTCCCTGGGGAATTTTTATTGATTTAGCAAATAGGGTAAAAGATTATGAGCGGTATGACTATTTTCACCCAACTTTTTTATATGAATCCATAGCAAATTTAATATTATTTCTATTGCTGCTATTACTGCATAGGATTTATAAGAAGAACCTGGATAAATTTCCTTGCGGCTTGATATTTACAGTATATTTAGGAATTTATTCCATTTATAGAACTTTTATAGAGTATTATCGTATTGACAGCAGTTATATTGGTGGAGTAAAGGTTGTATACATTTTAAATGTAATAACAATTATCGCTGCAATAATCATAGCTTATAATTTAATTAGCAAATTTAGGGAAAAGAAAAGACTTAAGGAAATACAAAAGATAGAAGAGTAATAAGTCTTAAGAAATATTGATCAGGCAATCTTGATTGATAAAATTGTACTAATTATGCAGGCTGTAAATACAACCACAATAATTCTGGCGGTAAATGTTTATTTTTTTAGCTGTATCTATTGTTTTTTTAAAACCATCATTTTTTTTAAAGTTGGCTGAATAAAATTTTATTTTTTTATCAGTAGCTACATATTTTCCAATACTGTTTATTGTATTCTTATCTTTATGAGGGCTGACAGTTAAAGTTGTTCCAAATAGGTCAAATTTTAATTTTTTAGCTGCAGCAGCTGTTCTTTTCAGTCTCACATCAAAGCAGATGCTGCACCTTTTCCCACCTTCGGGCTCAAATTTATAGTTTTCAGTTAGTCTAACCCATTTTTTGAATTCATATCTGTCTATGATTAAAGGAATGCTGTATTTTTTAGAAATTATTTTTACACTTTCCAGTCTTTTATTATATTCTTCTCTCGGGTGGATATTGGGATTATAAAAAAATAAAGTAATTTTAAAATCTTTTGATAACAAAGATGTTGGATGCAGTGCGCAAACGGCACAGCAGACATGCAGTAGAAGCTTTGGTCTGTGTTTAGAACTATTTTTATAATTAGTCAT
>JAUWCR010000211.1 GCA_030609215.1 Actinomycetes bacterium
CTGACGTAATTTTCTGTTTTCATTCTACCTTCAATTTTTATACTATTTACACCTGCACCAACGATTAAATCAAGATTTGTAAGTAAACATAAATCCCTTGAATTATAAATATACGTGCCTTTCTTGTCCTGTTCAACTGGAAAGAATGAATTCGGTCTTTCCTCTTCCATCAAGTAATACTTCCAACGGCAGCTATGGGCACATTTTCCCTTATTTGCATCTCTACCTGTCATATATTTACTTAACATACATCTGCCAGAATATGATATGCATAACGCTCCATGTACAAATATTTCAATCTCAATATTAGTTTTTCTTATAATATCTAACAAATCCTTATAACTTATTTCCCTTGCTAAATTAACTCTTGCTGCTCCTGATTTATCCCAGAAATTAATGCTCAAATTGTTTGTTATATTTGCCTGGGTGCTTATATGAATTCTTGTTTTTGGCATGATTTTTTTTACAAGTTTAGTCACTCCAAAATCTGATATTATTATTCCATCAAAATTTATTTTTTTTATTTCATTTAAATAATCTTTAAGTTCGGAAATCTCATTATTAAAAACTATCGCATTTAATGTTAAATATACTTTAACACCTTTATTATGCGCATAATCTACTCCTTTTTTTAAACCATTTAAACTAAAATTTTTCCCCAGAATTCTTAGATTAAATTTACTGCCACCTATATATACAGCATCTGCTCCATACGCAATAGCATATTTCAATACATTTAAATTACTGGCTGGAACTAATAATTCTGGCATATTAACTCCCTTTAAAAATTGATATTGATACCCCATCCCCAATTTTTAAGAAATTAGTTTCAAATAAATTGGCATCGGTTATAATTTTTATATACTCTCTAATACCTATTACACTGTTATAATCATGTTTTGATATATTCTCTTCAAAAATCTTACCCTTGTAGAATACATTATCTGCAATAATAATAGCACCTGTGTTCATTTTATTCATAAGCTTCTTAATGTAAAAAGGATATTCGTACTTTGCTGCATCTATAAATATCATATCAAATTTTATTTTAAGATTAGGAATAATTTTAATAGCATTACCTGTTATAAAAGCACATTTTGTTCCTGGAAATATGCTTTTTATAAATTTTTCAGCCAGCTCCAGCCTTCTCTTATTTAAATCTATACCAATATAAGAACCAGCCTTTAATTCTTTAATTATGAAATAAGATGAATACCCGACACCACAACCAATTTCTAAAACATTTCTTGGTTTTTTCAGAAAACATATAACTTCTAAGATTCTACCCAATACCTCATCTATTATAGGTATTTTTTTTGAATTAGCATCTTTCCTGACATCATCCAGCAGATTCTTTTCATTCAGACAGGTTTTTAATTCTTTAGTCTGTATTATTTTGTAGTTGTTCATGTTCTTCAAAGCTATTGGAGAATGAATGGATGTGGTTTCCTTCATCAGTTATTACAAAATACAGGTAATCCACATCTGCTGGGTTTAGAGCTGCTTCAATTGAGGCCAGACCAGGATTACATATAGGAGTTGGCGGCAGCCCTGTATATAATCTTGTATTATATTCTGTATCAACCTCTAAATCTGATTTTGTTAATGGATCATCCCATTTATTTAAATAATAAGCTAGTGTTGCATCTATTCCTAATGACATACCTATCTTCAATCTATTATGTATTACAGCTGATATTAGTTCTCTCTCCTCCGGTATATATGCTTCCCTTTCAATCATAGAAGCTATAATTAATATATCATAGGCTGAAAAACCATTTTCCTTAGCATTTGAATAATCAAGTGTGCTTACTTCATTTTGATATTGGGAAAGCATCATTTCTATTATATCCCTGGCAGCATAATTCATACTTACATCATAAGTTTTTGGAAATAAAAAACCTTCTAAACTCTGGGGATCATCTAAAAATTCATAATTATAATTATTTATATTTATTGCCTCTTTCAGACCTGATATTTCAATAAAAGGTAACTCTTCACATATTTTATTAATAGTTTGATCTATAACATACCCTTCAGGAATAGCAACCTTATAAATTGTTTCAGGTACCCCTGCTGAAATTTTTTCTAAAACTATGTTGTATTCTGAACCAGTTACTAGTTTATATTTTCCAGGAAGTAATTTTTTTTCCATCCCTTCCTGTTCAACATATAATCTAAACAAAAATCCATTACTGACTATTCCTTCTTCTTCTAAAAGATTCGATATTTCTTTTAGTGTCATCCCTTCTTTAATTTCTACTTCAACTTCAATTCCCTTTCTAGTATTCTCTATTTTTTTATCAGGTACTACTTTACAAGAATTTAAAACACTTAATAACATAATAATGCTAATAGCTATTAATATTAAAATACTAATTCTCTTAGCTTTTTTAATTTTTTTAATACCACCTTTACTCATAGTTAATATATTTTTTGCCTTCTAATTAAATAATTTATAAACATTTTATAAAAATAAAACTCAGCTATCTTTTTTTTACTTACTTTTTCTATTTAAATAATCATCTAATATTAATGACGCTGATATTTTATCTACTAAACCATCTCTATTTTTTGCACCCAATACTTTTTTTGATATTTTTGAAGTAAATCTCTCATCAATATATACTATTTCCAAT
>JAUWCR010000097.1 GCA_030609215.1 Actinomycetes bacterium
AGAACAATTCATAAAAGAAAAACCAATTGATGGTAGGGACAATAGCAGCAGTGAAAGTGAATTAAAAATATATAATTTGATTAAGATATGTAAAGAAGGCTTTAGAAAATCCATGGATGATGATTTTAATTCAGCAAAGGCATTAGGTATTATTTTTGACTTTGTTAAGAAAGTAAATAGTATTATTCAGGCAGCAGAATTTAAATTAGATGAATCCTTAAAGGAAAGCCTGGATATTGTATATAAAAAGATAATACAATTAGGAATGATTCTTGGTATTGATTTTGAAGGTGAGCTATCTAAAAGTATTGGAAGACATAAAAAAGCAGTTAACCTGGATGATGAAGAAATAGAAAATTTAATCAAATTAAGAGAAAAATTAAGAAAAAAGAAAAATTATAAAAAGGCTGATGATATCAGGAGCAAACTTGAAGAATATGGTATTGTGCTGGATGATAGGAAAGAAGGCACAATCTTAAGATTAAAAGAAAAAAAGAATGAGTAATATTTATAGTCAAATATTAGCTGTAAATTCACAGTCTTTAGAATAACTCCATGTTCCCAGAAGACCTCTTAAAAAGATATTGCATATTAACAGGTTTGAAGCAATCTGTTTATTTAGAAATTTTTATATAAATAAATGGTAAGTTGATTATGGATAAAAATATAAGCTATGAATATTTATATGGTATTAATCCTGTTTATTCATTGCTGACAAGAAATGCAGGTAATAGGAAGATATATGAAATTATACTAAATAAGAAGAGGAAAAGTAATTCAAGGATACAGAATATAATAAGAGAGGCTGTCAGTAAGAATATTGAAGTTTTGGAACTTGAGTCTGGAAAGTTTAACGAAATCTCTCATGAGGATGTTTACACCCAGGGTGTTTACGCAAGAGTATCTAATTATAATTACTGTAATTTAGAACACTATTTAAATAGGAGTGTAAACAGGGATAGCAGGCTATTAATCCTGGATGGCATTACTGATGTTGGAAATTTTGGGTCAATAATAAGGAATTGCTGTGCATTTAATTTCGAAGGGATTATTATACAAAAAAGAAGAAGCGTGGCTTTAAATGAAAGAATCAGTAAGATTTCTGCCGGCACTCTTGAAGAAGTGAAAATATTTAGGGTAACAAATATTGTAGGAACTCTAAAGGAATTAAAAAATAAGGGATTCTGGATTTATGGCACAACATTGGATATAACACAAGAAGTAAAGTATATAAGTGATGTTGATTTTACACTACCACTTGCCGTTGTTTTTGGTAGTGAAGATAAAGGTATAAGCAGGTTGGTAAGTAAAAATTGTGATTTTATGGTAACTGTAAATCTTAGTGGAAAAATTCAGTCATTGAATGTTTCTACTGCAAGTGGAATAATTTTATATACAATACAGGAAAATGTATACAGTGATTAAAATGTTAGAATACTAGATATAAATAATTTATTTTTATAGTATATATTAGCAACAGGAGTGATAAGGTTTGAAAGAATTAATAATTGTAGATGGGTACAATTTTATATTTGATTATTACAGGAAGGATATTAAAGGTAAGAATATTTCCAGTAAAGATTTATCTTACTTAAGAGAAAGATTAATTAAAGATCTTATAGAATATAGAAGCTGCAGAAACTGTGACTTGACAGTAGTATTCGATGCGAAGCACAGAAATAATATTGAAAGAAATGATACAGTAATTAATGAAGTGAAGATAGTTTATTCAAGTAGGGGTGAAACGGCTGACTCTGTAATTGAAAAGATGATTAATAGCGTGCCAATGTATAATAGGATATTTGTAGTTACTTCAGATTATACGCAGCAAAAAGTAATATTTAGGGACAATATTTTTAGAAAATCTATTAGAGAATTTGTTATTGAAATTGGTAATTTAAAAGAGGAAATTGAAGAAAAGATTAAAAGTAATAAAAATATTTCTGAAAGATCTTTTTACAAATTAGAAAAAAGACTTAATTATAAGTCAAAAGAAAATCTTTCCAAACTCTAAAAATAGGTATATTTAAACCAGTATATTCATATGACCACTTCAAGATTTTGCAATACGATATCATTAATAATAGTCATTCTGCTTATAACTATTATTTTAATTAGTTTGAATGCTTGCGGACTTTATTATGAATACAGGGATGAAATAAATTCAAATGATATAAAAGAAAGCAATATTACTAATACAGGAGAATACGAAAGTTATGATAATTTAAATTCAGCTTTAGTAAAAGAAGTAATTGATGGTGACACGATTATTCTTTCAAATGGTGAAAAAGTAAGATTAATTGGTATAAATACTCCAGAATATGGTAGATATTATTTTGATGAAGCGAGGGAATTAATGGAAATACTGACTTTAGGAAAAGAAGTAATGCTGGAGAGGGATATAACAGACAGGGATAAATATGGAAGGCTGCTAAGGTATGTATATGTGAACGGTCTTTTTGTAAATCTTGAAATGATAGAGAGGGGATTTGCAAATGCATATACTTATCCTCCTGATGTAAAATATACAGAGAAATTTTTAGAAGCTGAGCGATATGCAAGATCAAATAACGCTGGCTTATGGGAAAGATCAAAAATTACTATTGTAAAAATTGATATTAATTATGATGCTGAGGGGAATGATAACCAGAATTTAAATGATGAATATGTAATTATTGAAAATATTAGCTCTAAGGATGTTAATATAGGAGACTGGACCATAAAAGATAGCGCCACAAATATTTATAAGTTCTGCAGTTTCTTATTTAAAAAAGATTCTACTATACATCTCTTTTCAGGAAGTGGTATAGACAACAGTGGGGATTTTTACTGGGGAGGTAAAAGGCCTGTATGGAATAATGATCATGATACACTTTATCTTAGAGATGACAAAGGTTTACTTGTAGAAATTTATAATTATTAGAGATTTGTAAAAAACGAGGGGTATTTTAGATGCCTAATTCTTCTTCAATGAAATGGGTATGTATGTTCCCGGATTTATATAAATCACTATTTAAGATTTTTTTATGGAATGGAATAGTAGTCTTAATCCCATCAATTTTAAATTCATTTAATGCTCTTATTGATCTTGAAATTGCTTCCTGCCTTGTATTCCCCCATACTACCAATTTAGCTAAAAGAGAGTCATAAAAGGGTGAGATTGAATAATTTGAATGAATATAAGTATCAATTCTTATACCAGGACCTCCAGGTAAAAAGCAATTAATAATTTTACCAGAGTTTGGTGAGAAATTATTATCAGGGTCTTCAGCATTAATTCTAAATTCCATTGCATGGCCATTAACTTTTATATTCTTTGGTAGATGGGCAATATTTTTACCTGAAGCTATATTAATCTGCTCCTTTATTAAGTCTAAGCCAGTAACCATTTCAGTAACTGGATGTTCTACTTGTATGCGAGTGTTGATTTCAATAAAATAAAATTTTTCATTTTCATCTAATAAAAATTCTATGGTTCCCAAATTCTTATAATTTATTGATCTGGCAGCTCTTAATGCGAATTCTTGCATTGTTTTACGTGTTTTGACAGATAGATTTGTTGCTGGAGCCTCTTCAAGTAGTTTTTGGTGTCTTCTTTGGATAGAACACTCTCTCTCGCCTACACAGGTGATATTCCCAAAATTATCAGCTATGATCTGAAATTCTATATGTCTTGGCTTTGAAATGTATTTTTCCAAATATACTTCTCCTATACCAAAACTTGATTTAGACTCAGATTTTGCAAGTGGAAAGGAAGATCGTAAATCTTTCTTATTTTTACAAATTCTCATACCTTTCCCTCCACCGCCAAAGGAAGCTTTTATTATAACAGGATAACCAATCTTTTTAGCAAATCTTAGTGCATCGTTTATGCTCTCAATATTTCCTTCGGATCCAGGAATTACGGGGATTTTGTGTGCCTTCATAACTTTGATTGCTTTAGATTTATTGCCTGCAAGTGAGATAATATCAGCTGGAGGTCCAATGAAAGTTAAATCATTTTCATTACAACTTTCTTCAAGTTTAGGGTTTTCTGCAAGAAACCCATACCCAGGATGTATTGCATCGCATTTTGTAACAACTGCGGCACTTATTATATTATTTATGTTAAGATAACTCTTATTAGAAGGAGGCGGCCCAATACAAATGCTTCTGTCGGAGAGATTTATGTGAATAGAATCCTTGTCAGCTGTTGAATAAACTGAGACACATTCAATTCCAAGCTCTCTGCAGGCTCTTATTATTCTTACAGCTATTTCTCCTCTATTGGCAATCAGTATTCTTTTAAACATATGATTTTTGATTATTAAATATATAGTTATTAACTACAGGATAATTATCAATCATTATTATCTTTCTCAAGCAGCATAATAATTTGCTCGAATTCCACTGGTTCTTCATTTTTAATTAATATATCCTTTATTTTTCCATCATAATCAGAATTAATTTTATTCATTAGCTTCATTGCTTCAATGATACATAAAGTATCTCCTTTTTTAACCCTATCTCCAATTTTGACGAAAGGTTGTGACGCAGGATCAGGCGCCCTATAGAATGTTCCAACAATAGGGGATTTTATTTCGATTATTCTTTTGGAATTATTAATTGTTTTAGCTTTTTCTTTGCTGCTGTCGGAAGACTTATCAATTTCTTTATAATCTTTTTTTATAAAATTTGAATTTAATTTATTAATTGATATTTTAACACCTTCCAACTCAAGATTTATTTCATTTATGTTACTGCTTTCTACGAGGTTTGCTAATTCCTTTATTTTTCTTATATCAAGATTATCCAATTTTGATTTTTTTATATTTTCTTTTTCTGATAATAAAACAGCATCTTTACCGCCAGGCAGCAGGTTATCAATTCCTAAAGAATCTTTACTTTTAGAATTTTTTTGCTGAAGAAATTTGATTGTTTTTTCAGGGAAAAAGCAGTAGCTTATTACATCTTCTTCCTTTTCAGTTAGATTGCTAATCTCATTTTTACACTGTGTATAGATATCTTTGATTTTAAATTTTGTGTTTTTTTCTAAAGAATCTGTAGAGTCAAATAATTTATCTAAGAGCCTCTTATCAATATCTCTGGGCAGTTCTCCATAATAACCGCAGATGAGTTTTTTGATTTCATCATTTGTTATTTCCCATCGGTAATCAGATATTACAGTATTAAGTATTGCCTGGCTGGCAATTATCTGTCCAATAGGAGTAGACAAGGAAGGACTGCCTATTTCATTTTTTATTTTAAATATTTCTTCCAAAACCTGATCTAATCTTTTTAATTCACCTATATCACTGAGCTGTTTGCTGATTGCAGGCGTAAGCCATTTTGGAAGAAGGTTCTTATTTTTGCTGCTTATTATAAATTTTGAATGAAATAAATCCTGGTTGATATTAGGATAAATATAATTTTTTATATTTTCATATAATTCAAGAATTTTTAAATGATTCAGACTGTGAGAAATATTTAAATCTTTTAAACTTAAAAGGAATGGAAAAATAACAGGGTTGTAATCATTGTAGGAAGAAGGTATGAAACTAATATCAACTCCATTACAACCGTTAATACATGCCTGGTAATAGTTAAGTATTTGAAGTCCTCTTAAATTGTATGCACTAAAGTATAATGGAATATTATTTTCCATACTAAGTGCTTTAAACAGTTTTTCAGCATTTTTTGGCAGCATTGTTGATTCAATATCTTTAATGCATACACTTGAGCATCCAAAGCTCTCAAGCTTTTTTGTTGTTTCT
>JAUWCR010000129.1 GCA_030609215.1 Actinomycetes bacterium
GTAGACCTAGATATTTTTAGAAGACTCATAATATCTTCTACAGTGGCTTTTTCTACTTTCTCTATATATTTAACAATTTTATCTTGTCTTTCTTCTATAAATAAATCTTCGCTACCTTTTCCCATTAGCATACCTTCTTTGTTTTATTAATATAATTCTCATATCACAAGCAAAAAGCTTGCAGTAATAACAATTAAGCTATAATTTTTAAGCCCTCACAAAGACTCCATTAAAAATTATAATTTACAATAAATACATTAAACTTTTTTATTACCTAACCTTATAGGGTATCTCCCAACCTCTTTTACATAACTAAAAAAGACCTCAATTTTTTCAATACTTGTGTCATTTTGAACATTATGAGTTGGTCCTAAAATCAAACCGCCATTATAACCAACTGTCTGGATTCTTTCTAAAATCTCCTTCTTTAAATCATCAATCTTTCCAAAAGGAAGCGTCTCCTGCTCATCTATTGTTCCCATAAAACATAAATCTTTACCAAACTTCTCTTTTATTTCTGCTGGATCCATACATTTAGGCTGGACAGGGTTTAATATATCGACTCCTACCTCAATTAAATCATTTATTATTGGAGTAATATAACCATCACTATGAAAAGCTACCTTAATATTTTTATTAACTCTCTTAATTTCACTAATAAGTAGTCTATACCTTTCTTCTAAAAATTCTCTAAACATTTCAGGGGACATAATCATTCCTGTTTGCATGCCTACATCATCACCTATCCATATTATATCAACACCAATCTTTGCCAGCTTTTTAGCAGCAGGAATGTAAAACTCTAAAATTTTATCCACCAACAAGTTTACAAATTTCTTATTTGTAAGCATATCCATAAGCAGATTATCCATTCCTCTTAGATACCAGGATAGTTCGAAAATTGTACATGATAGATCTACCATAACAGCATATTTATCTCCAAATTTCTCTTTTAGCCTTATAACTTCAGAATATCTTGTTTCATCCTCAGGATCCAGAATCTTATAACTTTTTAAATCTTCAAATGATGCTTTTTCTAACGGTTTATAGATTATTTCAGTGTACTCTCCGCTACTGTGCTTTGCTGTTTTCCATCCAATACCCCACTCATCAACTTCATTCTCACCTCTATATATTTTACCCCATGAATCTGCTACTCCTACTGCACAATTTACAATATCATTGCCTAAAAAAGTGAGTAGTTCATTACCTTTTAATTTATATTTTTTATAAAGTTTCTGTTCTACTTCTGGTACTACTTCTACAAATAGAGGAACCCTATCTGGTTCTTTTATATTTGTTGCAGTTAAGACTCTATCTTTTGAATTCATTATTGTTTATATTCTCCTTATTGTTATATTGTTATTTAATAATTTTTATAATTTTTGGGGAATTATTAATATACTCTACAAGTATTTATCTCTCCCCTCTTATATTTATCTAGTATTGATACCAACATAAGAAAATTTTCTGGCTTGCAATCTGATGTTACCTCATGAGATGGCGAAATTATGTATCCATTGTTTCTACCTAACACTTTTATTCGGTCAACAATCTCCTTCTCTACTTCTTGTGGAGTACCAAAAGGCAATGTATTTTGGGTACTTATTCCTCCAAAAAAGGTTAATTCTTTTCCAAATCTTTTTGATAGCTCTTCTGGATTCATAGCTTCAGGCTGAATTGGATTAAGTACATCCAGTCCAATTTCTATTAAATCTGGTATTATCTCCATTATATTCCCACATGAATGGTGGAAAACAGATAGATTTTTCTCCTTATAAATTTCCCAAATTTTCTTATATCTTTTTTTAAAAAATTTTCTCCAAGTTTCAGGTGACATTACCATACTTCTCTGCGTACCAACATCACTACCTGTAAATATTCCATCTATTATATTAAGTTTCACAATTTTTTTTGCTACTTCTATATGAAACTCTGTAATTCCATCGAGTAAGTAATTAATCTCTCTTTCATTATTGCAAAGACCCATCAATATATTTTCATAGCCTCTAAGAAGCCAAGCTCTCTCAAAAAGTGTCCAATCCTGTAAAGACGAGAGAAAGTAATTGCCTCTTTCTCTTTTACCTATCTCTTTTATTATTGTCAATAACTTATCTTCAGGCTCAGGAAACTTATATTTTCTGATATTATCAGAGTTTATTAATGGCTGGTGCCGTATATGAAATCCTTCAGTAAGTATCTGGTCCCAGCCAACTCCCCAAATATCATATTGTATACCTTTTTCTTCATCTATCCTTGTTTTATCATTCAAAGGTAAATACTTGATATTATTATCTAATCTTTTACCAATCTGATCTTCTTCAACATTTAAAAGCTTCTTAATATTCTCTTTCATCTCCTGAGTATAGTCTATTTGCGTAGGAAGGAAATCTTGACTAATTCTATTAATTGTATTTAATACTCTTTCTTTTTTTTTGTTCCCCTTTATCGTGCTTATATTTGCCTCCAAATTATTTATTATTGACATAATATAGCCTTTATTTTGAAAAGCCATTTTATATTCTTGTTTGACTTTTGACCTTAATCTTTTGACCTCACTAATTAATAATCTGCATCTCTTTCTTATGGCTTGTTATATTTCAGCATATATTTAGACTAATTCTCAATTAGTTCAATATCAAACAACTCACAAAAATCTTTTATTTCACTCTTCAGGCTTCCATAAGTCATATGAATATATTCACTTCTAAGGTTGTCTACAAACTTATCAATATTTCCTTTAATCCTGATAAGAGCGTGTGGCCATATAGGATAGCCGCATTCAGCCATAATTGATTCTCTCTTATCTTTATCAATTGAAATTACCTCCCCTTCAGTCAAATGGAGAATATATCTTGAATCTATTCGTGCAAGCCTAATCAGAGTAACATTACCAGGCTTTGCAAACAATTTAGTACAAATCCCGCTTGCTTTCGCTTCAAGAGTTGGCTGCATTAAAAGCTCAGCATCCTCTTTTGGATTAAGTGCCAGTTTTGGAGATGCAGCTCCATCATCTATTAATTTTATTAAATTGTTATTTTTATCTGCCAAATTAACATCAGCAGTAAACAATGGCTCATTTTCTTTTTTTAGTAAACTCAAGATATATGTAGATAAAGCACCATTTGAATCATTTAGGCATGCAGATACAAAACCCCTGTTAGATAATCTACTCTGGGCAAAACATGGAGTGCAATAATTATTGCTTAAATCAAAAGCACATTTTACTCCAGTAAAATTATATCTTTCTTCTCTTATGATCTTTTCCAGTGCTAAATACAGCCTAATTGATTTTTCAAAAATCCTGCTGAATTCAGGAATACTCTTGTATTCCTTTTTTAACTTCTCGTAATAATTTTTTACTTCAGAGATAGGAATCTTTTCTGCTTCCACCACTAAAGTATATTGATCTGTAAAACCTGTTAGGATACCAAAATCTTTTAGCCACTGATTAGCATCCACTATTCCAGTAAGAATACCCATTCCCTGACCACCAATAGAACCATATCGTGATTTTCTTAAAATATTTTTTACCATTGAAGCTTTTGAGTATGAAACTATCCTGTCCATAACGTTTTTATCACTTATATTTCCATAAGCAATTCTGTTTTTTATACCAATTTCATCAAGTCCGCCACGGGTTGCAGCAAGTCCACCTATTGACCAGGCTTTTGAATCATCAGTAGCATATATAATTACAGGCCTGTTCATATTTCTAATAAACTGGGCTACCTGATCTGCCCAATTCCAGGTTGAGATATAGGCAACTATCACATCTACCTCTTCATCATTAAATCTTTTTTCAACCTCATAAAGCTCATAAAAATAAGCGACTACTTTATCAACTATGACAAGATCTAAATTATTACTTATTAGTCCATTCTTAATTTTTCCTATACTTTTAGTATTAACCCAACTGTCACCAGTTTCGTTTTTTGATCCTCTATGGGTAGAACATGTTATGCTCAAAAAACCCACTTTTGGCTTTCTCATATTAATCCCTTCTAATAGTTCTATCACTAATACAGACACAAACTTAATTATCAAAATAGCTGAAAAATAAAATATCTTTTATTGAAAATTTTTAACCATCAAAGCCTTCCTTCTCCATAAAATCCAAAAAAGATATTTCTCAATAAAATCCTTCTATAATTAGATTATTCATAACCAATTTTATACTAGAAATGCACCTAGTTCTTATCTTTTAAAAGCTTCCATAAATCTATTATAATCATCCATCCTGTCTTATTTTTCCTTACTTATACATCTCAAGTAAAGAATTAGCAGCAATAACCTTAAATAAGCCTTGCATATATCTTTGACAGATCCAATAAATCTTTAAAATTTACATACTCATCTAGCGCAGGGTAGTTACCTTCCCTTGGGTCTAACACTACCACAGGAGTATTACCATAAAATACTGTACATTATTATTCTGGTTTCAAGTAAAAAATCCGATCACGATTTTCTGCTAACATCTTTTTATTATACTCTTCGCCACCATCCACATTTTGCGCCATAAACACTGGCGGTGTAATTCCTCGTGCAAGCAATTCCTCCACAGTTGCAGCAACCATGCATTGTAATACTGCCGTGCTAGTGATGCCAGACGCAGGGCAGAACTTTTGCCTCATGCCTTCTGCTTCCATGATAGCATCTCCAGCAATTGCTTTATTATCAAGTACAACATCCGCATATTCATACATGTTCTTGCCATCAGGGTGTCTGGGCTTCACGGATTTACTATAATCAAG
>JAUWCR010000214.1 GCA_030609215.1 Actinomycetes bacterium
TGTGGAATTCCTTATATTTTTGGGACAGTCGGAAGTCCATCAAATAACTTAGTTCCAGATGCAGCTTTAGAAAAAAATAATATAGAGCTGTTAGTTGATGAAGCAGTTAGAATTGATAAAAATAATAAAATTATAGAAACTAAAAAAGGTGATGAAATTCAATATGACAAATTGGTAATTGCAACTGGGTCATTACCTATAGTCCCACCTATTGACGGCTTTGATAAAGAGGATGTTTTTACTGTAAAAAAGGATGTTAGTTATCTACAAAAATTACTAAACAAGGTTAATGAGTCTTCAGATATGGTTGTTGTCGGTGGAGGTTTTATAGGAATGGAATTTGCTGATGAATGCAAAAAGAATAGGGATATAAATATAAGTATAGTAGAGATGCTGCCATGCTGCTTGATGGTTGCATTTGATGAGGATATTTGCAAGCAGGGTGAGGATATATTAAAGAAAAATGGTGTAAATATAATAACAAATACACGAGTTGAAAGTATAATTGGTAATGGAAAAGTTGAAAAAGTTAAACTCTCAGACGGTAGAGAAATAAAAGCAGATATGGTTTTAATTGGAATAGGAGCGAGGCCCAACGTTGAGATTGCAAAAAATGCTGGTATAACACTTGGAGAAAAAGGAACAATTAAAGTTGATAAATATATGGAAACAAGTGAGCAAGATATATTCGCATGTGGGGATTGTTGTGAAAAGGTATCTTTCTTAACCAAAGAAATATCAAATATGATGCTAGCTTCAATAGCCTGTAATGAAGCCAGGATAGCTGGGGCAAATTTATATGAAAAGAACAGAGAAAACGAGGGAATTATTGGAGTTTTCTCAACAGCATTTGGAGAAGTAGCATTAGCCAGAGCAGGTCTTTCAACAAATGAAGCTAAGAAAAATGGGCATGAAGTAGTTATCGGAGAAGCTGCAGCTCCAAATACTCACCCTGGCGGCATGCCTGGTAGCGCCATGCTAAAAGTAAAACTTTTATTTGATAAAGAATCAGGAATATTAATCGGAGGGCAACTCATTGGTGCTAAGTCAGGCGGTGAACTTATAAATCTATTAAGTGCTTGTATTTATGGGAAAATGACAGCTAATAATATTGCTACTTTTCAAATGGGGACACATCCTGCACTAACTGCTTCACCAGTTGCATATCAGGTTAGCAATGCAGCTGAAATGGCTGTTAAAAAGTTAAAAGAATAGAGTATCTATTTGCAGTGATTATTATAAAAGCTTAAATTTATTAGACAAGATCAGAGAATCTTTATCGGTAAGTGAAATAATATAATAGTCTGAAAAGGTTTAGAATATAATTATAAAGATTAAATGATTATGCGTATATTAATAAAATGGTGATTTAAATGAGCATAATTTATGGTCCAGTTTTATCAAGGCGATTTGGCTACTCTCTGGGAATTGATATTGTTCCCTATAAAATATGCACCTATGATTGCATTTATTGCCAATTAGGAAAAACAACAAATAAAACTGTTGAAAGAAAAAGATATATTAGCATAGATTTAGCAGAGCTAATAGAAGGTTTAAAAAAGGCAATAAAAGATAATAAGAGAATTGATTATATTACATTTTCAGGTGCAGGAGAGCCTACCTTAAATCAGGATATAGGAATATTAATTGATGGAGTAAAAAAGGTAACTAATATTCCAGTAGTTGTACTGACAGGAGGAGGAATACTTTATAAAGAGAGTGTAAGAGAAGATTTAAAAAAAGCAGATATTGTAAAGATTTCATTTGATGCACCAAACGATAAAATTTTAAGAAAAGTCAATAGACCTCATCGCGAGATAGGTTTTTCAAAAAACAAAGAGGGTTTAAAGAAACTGTTAAGTATTTTTAAAGGTAGAATATGGCTGGAGATAATGTTGATTAAGGATATTAATGATGATATTGGAACAGTTGAAGAATTTAAAAATATTATTGATGAAATTGATGATATTGGAACGGGTATAGAAAGAATACATTTAAATACAGCAGTTAGGCCGACGGGAAGCAAGGATGTTTCTATACCTGATTTGAAAAGATTAAATAAGATTAAAGCAATGCTCGGCAGGAAAGCTGAAATAATAAGGTATAAAAGAATTGAAGTAAGCGGTAGTGGAAGAAAAGATCTTTCAAATGATATTATTGAATTGTCAAAAAGAAGACCTGTCAGTATAAAGGATATAAGTGAATCATTAGAAGTAAACATAAATGAAGTCATTAAATGCCTTAGAGAATTATTAATAGAAGGAAAATTGAAGTATAAAATATATAATAGCACTAAATATTATTATGTATAATTTTTTTATATAATTATAAAAAATAAAATTTAATCGGAGGAATTAGTAATGAAAATAGCGATTTCAACAGATGGAGAGTATGTATCTGAACATTTTGGTCGTTGTCCCTCTTTCACATTAGCTGATATTGAAGAAGGAAAGCTTATAAGTAAAAAAGTAATTGACAATCCTGGGCATCACCCTGGATATCTGCCGCAGTTTCTTAGCAAGAAGGGTGTTAACTGTATGGTTGCAGGTGGAATGGGGATGAGAGCTAAGGAACTTTTTAAAGATGCAGATATAGATATAATATTAGGTGT
>JAUWCR010000061.1 GCA_030609215.1 Actinomycetes bacterium
CCAATATGCTTGATTATATTAGATGGTTGGGGATTGTCTGATTGTAGGGATGGTAATGCCATATATCTTGCTGATACGCCAAATATGGACAGGTATTATAAAATATATCCTAATACAAAGTTGAATGCTTCAGGGGAAGCTGTAGGATTGCCAGCAGGACAGATGGGAAATTCTGAAGTAGGCCATTTAAATATTGGCGCTGGAAGAGTTGTACTGCAAGAATTTACAAGGATATCAAAATCTATAGAAAGAGGAGATTTTTTTAAGAATAGAATTTTACTTGAAGCAATAAATAATGTTAAGAAAAATAAAAGCAGCCTTCATTTAATAGGATTGGTTTCTGACGGTGGAGTTCATAGCCACATAGAGCATCTCAAAGCTTTAATTGATTTAGCAACTAATAACGGAGTAAGTGATTTATACATCCATGCATTTCTTGACGGTAGAGATGTTCCACCAAGGAGTGCAGTACCATATCTGAAAGAAGTTGATAAATATTTAGGCGAGAAAAGAGTTGGCGAGATTGCTACTGTAAGCGGTAGATACTATGCTATGGATAGAGATAATAGATGGGATAGAATAAAAAAAAGCTATGATGCTTTAGTATATAGAGTTGGTGAAAAATATAGGACTGCAGACAGCCTTGTTGAAAAATCATATGAGAATGGGATTGATGATGAATTTGTTATTCCTGCATTAGTGGATGTCAAAAGTGAGGATAATGCAAAAATTAAACAAAAAGATTCATTAATTTTTTTCAATTTCAGACCGGATAGGGCAAGACAATTAACCCAAGCATTTATAAGCAGCAAATTTGATAAGTTTAATAGAGGAAAAGATAATCCTGTTGTTTATTTTGTATGCATGACACAGTATGATGAAAAATTTGATGCACATATTGCCTATCTCCCAAAAAAAATAAAGAATACATTGGGAGAAGTTCTTGCTGTTAATGGCTTGAGACAGCTAAGAATTGCGGAGACAGAAAAGTATGCCCATGTTACTTTTTTCTTCAATGGAGGAGTGGAAAAACCAAATAAGGGAGAAGATAGAATTTTAATTCCATCGCCAAAAGTAAAGACTTATGATTTAAAACCTGAAATGAGTGTCTATAAAGTAACTAGTAAAGTAATTGAAAAAATAAGTGAAGGTGTATATGATGTAATAGTATTAAATTATGCAAACCCTGATATGGTTGGACATACAGGATTTATTAATGCAGCTATAAAAGCAGTGAAGGCAGTAGATGAATGTCTTGGCAAAGTAGTTAAAGTATTAGATGAGGTTGGAGGGTTGGCTTTAATAACTGCTGATCACGGGAATGTCGAAGAGATGCTGTGTCCAGAAACTAATGAACCAGTAACTGCTCACTCTACTTCAATGGTTCCTTTTATAGTCTGTGATGGAAATATTAAAAATCTAAGAGGGAAGGGCAGCAGCGAGTATTGCTGTTTATGTGATATTTCGCCTACGATATTAAGTTTGTTAAATATTGCAAAACCTGATGAAATGACTGGAAAATCGATTATAGTAAATAATAGGTGATGTTTTTTAAAAAGTAGGTATAAAAATAAAATTAAAAAAAAGTTCTTTTTATGTATTTTTTTTGATAGAATATTACTTTATTTAATAATTGTTTGTATAATATCTATTTATCTGGAATAAATAAAATTAATTTTATTTGATAAGGAAGTGAAGATGGGTTCGATTTGGTTAAATATTATGTATGGAATACATATTATTGCATGTATTGGAATGATACTGTTTATTCTTCTCCATGCTGGAAGAGGCGGGGGAATTTCCGGGCTTTTTTCAGGTATGGTTGATACGTTTGATGGTTCTGGAATTGTAGAAAAAAATCTTGATAGAATTACAATTGTTTTTGGTATAGTATTTGCGGTAACGACAATAGTATTATTTATTTTTTTGTAATTAAAAAAAGTTATTACAGGATTATTTTACATGAAAGGAGGGGAAATAATTATAGAAATCTTGTAGGTAACTGAATAATTAAAAAGGAGGTATAAGTGAAAATTAATAGAAGAATAGCAATGTTAATTGTTGTAGCGATTATTGTAACTTTGGTTGGAACAATATTTGCTGGATGTAAGGGTGCAGTAGAGAAAGCAGTTACAGAAGCTATAGAAGAAGCTGTAGAAGAAGTAGAAGAAGCTGTAGAAGCAGAGGAAGAAGCACCAGCTGAAGAAGTGGCAGAGGAAGAAGCACCAGCTGAAGAAGCTGCGGGTGGAGTTTTTAGGATTTATATTCATGAACCAGTAACTCTAGATCCTGCAAATTGTTATGAAAGTGAAGGGATCCAGGTTGCAAGACAGGTTTTTGATGTTCTTGTTAAGTATGACATTGAAACGTTAGAAACGGTACCTGCTGTAGCAGAAAGCTGGGACATAAGTGATGATGGCTTGGTATATACATTTTATTTGAAGAAAGGTGTTACATTTCATAGTGGCAGAGAAGTTGTAGCAGGAGACTTTGCATATGCGTGGACAAGGCTTACACTGGCAGAAACTGCATCTTATCTGGCATACCATGCAGCTCCAATAGTAGGGTATGATGAATGTCAGGAAGGTACAGCAGATACTCTTACAGGTGTAAAAGCATTGGATGATTATACTTTGGAAGTAACATTACAGTATCCGTTTGCAGACTTTATTAAAACCCTTGGCCATGTATGTTTTTTTCCTGTAGCCAAAGAGGATGTTGATGAATATGGAGATTTATATGCAGAGCATATAAATGGAAACGGTGCATTTAAGTTTGTAGAGTGGAAACATGATCAGTATATAAATCTGGTAAGAAATGATGATTACTGGGGAGAAAATGCAAAATTAGATGAAGTTGAATATAAAATCTTTGCTGACGAAGATACAGCATTCCTAGAGTTTAAAGCTGGGAATCTGGAATATACTGCTATTCCGCAGGGAAAAGTAAATGCAACAGTAGAAGATGCTGATTTAGGGGGTCTTGTTATAATGAAGCCTCAGCTGGCTATATACTACTTTGCTATGAATGTGCAGAATCCACCATTTAAGGACAATCTGGCACTACGAGAAGCAGTTAATTATGCTATTGACAGACAAAATATATGTGATGTTATAAATGAAGGTGTTTCTGTTCCAGCAACAGGTTTTGTTCCGCCAGGGATTCCAGGATTTCAGGAAGGTGCCATGAAATATACTTATGACCCTGAAATAGCAAAACAAAAACTTGAAGAAGCAGGTTATCCAGGCGGAGAAGGTCTTGAACCAATTAAATTTGGAATAAATGTTGGATCAGGACACGAGATGATTGCAGAAGCTATGCAAGCTGATTTAAAAGATATAGGAATAGATATAGAGATAATTGGAATGGAGTGGGGAACAGCACTGGAAGCTTTCCAGAATGGTGAAATTAGTTTCTTTAGACTTGGCTGGGGAGCAGATTATCCAATTATGGATAATTTCCTTTATCCTCTTTTCCATTCTGAATCTAGTGATAATTATTCAGGATATGTTAATCTTGAAGTAGACGAACTGCTTGTTGAAGCTAGAAAAACAGCAGATGATGATGAGAGAGAAGCAAAATATAGAGAAATAGAAAAGATTATCCTTGATGATGCAGCATTTGCTCTAGTTTATTTCTATGGCATAAGACGAATAGTGCAGCCATATGTTAAGGGATTCGCCCTATCTAATATGGAAAATTATGATTTGAGTAAAGTATGGCTGGAAAAATAGTAGGGTTAAATTGTTTGTAAAGGGTTAATTAGTATTTAAAATTAAATACGTATTGGTAAAAATCCGTAGAGTTAATAGATACAGCCTACATCTTTATAGATGTAGGCTGTATAACGAATAGCATGATATATATGCTGGTACGATTTAATAACCTTTACAAGCTTCATTCTATAGTATTATAAAAAATAATAAGATATTAAAAAATAGGATATGTTTTTTTATATTATTAAAAGGATATTGCAAGTTATCCCAGTTATAATTGGTGTTACATTGATATTATTCTTATTAATGTATGTTATACCTGAAGACCCCGCAAGACTTATTCTTCAAAAAGGAGCTACTGAGGAAGCACTGCAAAATTTAAGGGTAAAAATGGGAATAGATAAGCCGCTATATGTACAGTACTGGCGTTATATGACACAGTTAGCAAAGGGTGATCTTGGTACATCGTATAGATACAGACGTCCAGTTGATAGTATACTTGCAGATCATTATCCTAATTCTATCAAGTTAGCAATTGCTGCTATTTTAATAGAAATAATAATTGGGCTAGTTGCTGGGATAATTTCAGCTGTAAAAAAATATAGCTTCTGGGATATTCTTGTCACTGTTTCTACAACTCTTGCAGTTTGTATTCCTGTGTTCTGGCTTGGTATGATGATGCAAGTTGTATTTGGATTAAAACTAGGCTGGCTTCCAATGTCTGGTATGGGGGATGGAAGCTTAAGGTATTATATACTTCCTGCAGTTACTTTAGCATCAGTATCAACAGCGTTTGTTGCAAGGATGACAAGAAGCAGCATGCTTGAAGTTATGTCTAATGATTATATAACAACAGCCTATGCAAAAGGTTTATCCCAGTTTAAAGTAATCGGAAAGCATGCTTTAAAAAATGCTCTTATTCCTGTTGTAACATTGATAGGACTTGATCTTGGCGCGCTAATGGGAGGAGCAATTTTAACTGAGACTGTATTTAGCTGGCCAGGAGTTGGAAGGACTATATATCTTGCTATCCTGCAAAGAGATGCACCGGTTGTAATAGGTGGGACATTAGTACTTGTATTAATTTTCGTATTTATAAATTTAATTGTAGACGTAACTTATGCATGGTTAGATCCTAGAATAAGGTATGAAAAAAAAGAAGTAAATGTGTAAATAAATTTTTAGCTTAAAATTTATTAAACTTAATATTATAGTTTTCAGTATTTTAATAATTTTAAATAATAAAAAAAATTGTATTAAGAGTTAGTAAAAAGTGGAAAATATTAGTGAAATAGATGAATTAACAACAGAAAAAAAATACTCGAGATCTTCCCTGTATAAAGATGCATGGAGAAGGCTTCGAAGAAATAAGCTTGCAATGCTGGGTTTGGCAATTGTAATAATACTAATACTGATTGCTATTTTTGCACCATTGATTGCACCATATGACCCGATAGAAAGGATAAAAAAGGATTCTTCACTCTCTCCAGGTAAAGCATATTTTTTCGGAACTGATTTACTAGGAAGAGATATTTTTAGCAGGGTTATTTACGGCAGCAGGATTTCAATAGAAGTAGGTATTGTAGCGGTTGGTATATCAGTTGTAATTGGATTGTTTTTCGGTGCATTATCAGGCTATTTTGGTGGCATTTCGGATATAGCTATAATGAGAATGGCAGATATATTTTTTGCTTTTCCTTATATTTTAGGAGCTATTGCTATAATGACTGTTCTTGGACCAGGAATTGTTAATATATTTATAGCTATTGGAATACTTGGTTGGGCATCATTTGCAAGGATTTTTAGAGGCTCTATACTTTCTATAAAAAATAAAGAATATATTGAAGCAGCAAGAGCACTGGGGGCAAACAATTACAGGATTATAACAAAACATATTTTTCCAAATTCAATGGCTCCTATAATCGTTTACGCTACAATGAATGTAGGAGTAGCTATAATAGTTGAGGCTGCGCTTAGTTTTCTTGGTCTTGGAGTTCAACCGCCAACACCGTCATGGGGTAAAATGTTAGCTGAATCATTAGATTATATTGATATTGCACCATGGATGATGCTTTTCCCTGGTCTTGCTATAGTGATAACAGTGCTAGGGTTTGTACTGCTGGGTGATGGCCTGAGAGATGCTTTTGATCCGAAGTTAAAATAAGTAGAAAAAATATTAACATTATTATGGATATTTCGAAGAATAATAAAATATTAGAAGTAAAAAATTTAAAGACTTTTTTTTATACTGATGCCGGTGTGGTAAAAGCTGTTGATGGTATAAGTTTTGATTTAAAATTTGGAGAGACGCTGGGAATTGTAGGAGAAACAGGTTCAGGTAAGAGTGTTACTGCACTATCAATTTTAAGATTGATTCCTCAACCACCAGGTAAAATAGTTGACGGTGAAATACTTTTTGATGGAAAAGATTTATTGAAAGTGAGTAATAGAGAACTTCAGAATTACAGGGGCAATAGAATTTCTATGATTTTTCAAGATCCGATGACTTCATTAAATCCGGTTTATACTATAGGTAATCAAATTATGGAATCTATTACTATACACAGAAAATTAAAGAAAAAAGATATTATTAAAGAGAGTTTAAAGCTTTTAGAGATGGTAGAAATTCCTGAACCAATGAAAAGATTGAATAACTATCCGCATGAATTCAGCGGGGGTATGAGACAAAGAGTAATGATAGCAATGGCTATTGCAAACAGTCCCAGTATATTAATAGCAGATGAACCAACTACGGCCCTTGATGTTACAATTCAGGCTCAGATTTTGGAATTAATGGAGAGTGTTAAGATTAAAACAAATTCTTCAATCATAATTATTACTCACGATTTGGGGGTTGTAGCTAAATATGCAAGTAGAGTGATGGTAATGTATGCAGGGAAGCCAGTTGAATTTTCAACTGTTAATAATATTTTTTATAGACCCTTACACCCTTATACCATGGGGCTTATGGAATCAATAACAAGGCTTGACGAGGAGAAAAAAGAAGAGTTAAAACCTATAAAGGGCTCTCCTCCAAGTCTTATGGATTTACCAGAGGGCTGTATTTTTAGAGTTAGATGCAAGTATGCTATAGATAAGTGCAGAAAAAAGTATCCACCATTAATTGAAGCTATAAAAGGTCATAAGGTTGCCTGTCATAGAGCGTATGAATTTTTAAAAGGAAATCTAAAGAATATTGATTAAAAAATAAAGAAAATGAAAGATAATATTTTACTTGAAGTAAAAAACTTAAAAAAACATTTTATTTTAAGAAGTGGTTTTTTATTTCAGCGTCATACAGGATCAGTAAAAGCAGTTGATGATATAAGTTTTCATATTAAAGAGGGGGAGACCTTTGGGTTGGTTGGTGAAAGTGGATGCGGCAAATCAACTACTGCTAGAGTTATCCTTAGACTTATAGAACCAACTAGCGGAGATGTAATGTATAATGGAATTAATATATTTAATATTTCTCATAAACAGATGTTTAAGATAAGGAGGGAAATTCAAATAATATTTCAGGATCCTTATGCGTCTCTTTCTCCTAGAATGACAATTGGTGATATTATAAATGAGCCATTAGAAATTCATAATATAGGAAATAGAGCAAGTAGAATTAAAAAAGTAAAAGAATTGCTGAGAGTAGTTGGACTTAATCCTGAACATGTAAATAGATATCCTCATGAATTTAGTGG
>JAUWCR010000213.1 GCA_030609215.1 Actinomycetes bacterium
TCCTTTTTTATCTATCTCGAATATATTCATCCCCACCAGTTCACTAGCATGTTCTAAAATTTCTTCATCACTGTAATGACTGTTACTATTTATTATTATACTATTTATCTTAAAATAACTACTATTGTAGAAATAATTTACGCCATACAGCAAGCCTAAAAAAAATATTACAATTAAAAAAAATCTTAAAAAATACCAAAACTTCTTTCTAACTGACCTTCTTTTTCTCGCTAAAATTCTGCTATCTTTTTTCTCAATTAATTCCATATACTAAAAATTTACACTTTTAAACTTGCGAAGTTTAGTACTATCTCTACCAGTAAATCAAAACTGATACCTGCAGCTTCTGCTGCTTTTGGAACAAGACTCGTTGGAGTCATTCCAGGTATTGTATTTACCTCCAGTACATATATTTTTTTATCATCACCTAAAATAAAATCAACCCTCGATATACCCCAGCAATCAAGACTTCTATGGCTTTTTAATGCAAGGTTAGTTATTTCTTCAGATATGCTTTTCTCCAATTTAGCTGGAACTATATACTCAGTTAACCCTTTAGTATATTTTGACTTATAATCATAAAAGCCGCTTTTTGGCTTTATTTCTATAATTGGAAGTGTAAAAGGTTTACCCGCAATTATACTCACTGTTAATAATCGCCCATCAATATATTTTTCAATAAGAATTTTACTATCAAAATTAAAAGCAGTTTTAATGCCTGAAGATAATTCTGATTTATCATATACAATACTCACACCTATTGTTGACCCTCCTCTGTTCGGCTTAATAATTACAGGGTAGATAATTCTTTTTTTTATTTCCTTATCTATCTTATTGAGGTCACTGTCATTATAAGAGCTGGCTTCAATAAAGCTTGGGGTATTGATTTTTTCATATTTAAAAATCTTTTTTGAAAATGTTTTATCCATTGCCATTGCACTGGACATAACACCAGAACCTGTGTAGGATATTTTAAGAAGTTCAAGTAATCCCTGTACTGTTCCATCTTCACCATACTTTCCATGAAGAGCAATAAAAGCCAGGTTAATTGATTTTAATTTACTTATAAAATCATCCTTTAAATCAATAAAAACAGTATTATAACCCATTGCTAAAAGAGATTTATAAATACCCTTGCCTGTTTCCAAAGATACTTCTCTTTCAGATGAAATACCGCCAGCAATTACTCCTACTTTTAAAGATCCTTTTTTCTCTCTTACAGCCAGTTTTTTAAAATTTTCTAATATCTTGTCCATTTTTAAATCCAATCATTCTTACTTCGTATTCTAATTCCTTATTAAACTTATCTCTTACAATATCTCTTATTATTTTTGATAAAACCAATATGTCTTTTGCAGCAGCATTTTTGTAATTCTCTAAAAAATTAGCATGTTTCCCTGAGACTTTTGCACCTCCATAATGAAAATTTTTAAGACCACACTCTTCTATCATTCTTCCAGTAGGGATTGGATAGTCTGGTAAATTCTTAAAAAAGCTGCCAGCATTTTTTGTGCCTACTGGTTGATTTAGTTTTTTTCTTTTAATTCTTTTTCTAACTTTTTGTAAAACTGCTCTTTTCTCCAAAAAATCTGCTTTTAATACAACATCGGTTAATACCAGCAGATCAGGAATATGAAAATGCCTGTATCTATAATTACAATCTGTTATATTTAAAACTTCTTCCTTTAGCTTGCTTCTGGAAATATATTTAACCCTGCTGATATAATTGCAAATACCCTGATTTTTATCACCACTATTTCCAATTACACTTCCACCTATTGTACCTGGGATACCTCCCAAAAATGAAAAATCATAACCTAATTTCGCAGTTTTAACTACAAATCTGGTCATTTTGTATGCCGCGCCAACTATTATCTCGCCGTTTTTTTCAAATCTTATATAATTAAACTCTCCGCCAAGTCTTATAAATACTATATCAAGATAATCATCATTTAACAGAATATTTGTACCATCACCAATTATTTCAAAACATACATCATTTTCCATACAAATTCCCAGCAGCTTTAACAAAATGTCCCTGCTTTCCACATTTGTAAAACAAAAACTTCTGCCACCTATTCTCAGTGATGTCAGTTTGGAAGTATTATAATCAAAGCAAGTTTCTTTAATACTAATATCTTTTAATAATTCTTTGACCTTTTTCATTTTAAGCATTGCTACTTATAATTTATTTCATTTATTACTACTTCACTATTTCCATTTGCAATAATTTTAAATTTTACTGCCTTAATTTTTTAGTAATTCCTCTGTAACTCTTGTAATATCTCCTGCCCCCATTAACAGAACAATATCATTTTCTCTCATATTCAATTCCAGATACCTGCAAATATCCTGAAGACGAGGTATATAGACTATTCTATTTTTAAATCCGTCATCAATTAAATTATTCAGGAGCAATTTGCCTGTAATACCTGGCAATGGCTGCTCGCCTGCTCCGTAAACATCAGTAATTACAACAATATCGCTGTGGCTAAAACAATCATTAAATTTATTGTATAAATTTTGTAATCTTGTATATCTGTGCGGCTGAAAAATTGTTATAATCCTATCTCTTTTTTCAGCATTTGCTGCTTCCAAAGTTACCTTTATCTCT
>JAUWCR010000058.1 GCA_030609215.1 Actinomycetes bacterium
AATCTTAAATTTCCAGAATATTAAACCAATTGCTATGTAAAAACCTAGAGAAATAAAAAATAATACCATTTCTTCTCCTATTTCCTTATTGCTCCAAAAGTAATTCCTCTTACAAGATGTTTTCTTAAAATAATAGTAAAAACTAACACTGGTATTAGAAATAAAACTGATCCTGCTGCAGCTGCTCCCCAGTCATAGCCAAGGACTCCCATCTGGTAAGGAAGCCATGCAGGCACTGTTTGTGCAACTTTCCTTGAAAGAAGGAATGCAAATGCATATTCATTCCATGCAAATATGAAACAAAATACTGCAGTTGCTGCTATACCGGTTACTGCCTGTGGAATAACTATCATTCTAAAAGCTTGAAATCTTGTATATCCATCAACCATTGCTGCCTCTTCATATTCAATAGGAATCTCATCAATAAATCCTTTAAGTACCCAAACAGCAAAAGATACATTAAAAGCAGTATACAAAATTATAAGACCTATATGAGTATCAGTTAGATTTAAATATCTGAACATTAGAAAAACAGGTATAACAACTACTACCGGGGGCAGCATTCTGGTACTAAGTATAAAAAATAGTAGGTCATCTTTCCCTCTAATTTTAAATCTTGAAAAGCCATAAGCACAAATTGTACCGAGTATTACTGTTATTACTGTACTTGTTACACCAATTATTGCACTATTCAAATATCTTCTTGGTAGATCTCCCATCCTTATTACTTCTTCGTTAGTTTCATTATACACAATACGCTCATACCATTTTAAATTTGCCACTTCTTCATCTGAAAGTTTTTCACCTGGAGGATATACAGTACGAGATGTAAATATTCTTATATAACTTCCTATTGAAGGTTTATATATAATTTTTGGTGGAAAATCTAAAATCTCTGTCCATGGTCTAAAAGAAGTACTTATAATATATAAAAAAGGTATTAAATAAATAACTGTTATAACTATAATTAATACTATAACAAAATATCGACTAATACTTTTTTTTCTTTTGACTATTTCTGCCATTAAATATTCCTTTCATTACCAAGCTCTTTACTGTTTTGCTTTGTTTAGATATTTAATAAAGATACTCGTAATTGCAATAATCACTATTAATATTATATAACCAATAGCAGATCCATAACTTGTCTTCCATGTAACAAATGAGACATTATACAAATGCATTGCTATTAATTGAGGTGCCATTGCCCCTCTTCCTGTTATTCCCATTGGTAAATCGAATATTTTAAAAGCTTCCATAGTTCTAAATATTAAAGCAACCAATAAAATCGGGTAAACCATTGGAAGAGTTATTCTTCTAAATTTGGACCACCATGAAGCTCTGTCAATTTCTGCAGCCTCGTATAAATATTTTGGTATAGCAGAAAGCCCGGCAATGGATAGAAGCATAACAAAAGGCGTCCACATCCATATATCAACAATTACAACTGAATATAAATTTCTTGAAGGATCTGAAATCCAATCTATTTTACCCAAACCTAATAGAAAGTTAAACATCCCCCAGTTTGGGTCATAAAATAATTTCCACATCAGCCCTACTATTACAGGTGACATTGTCATTGGTAATATAAGAAAGGTTGTTATAAGTTCTCTACCTTTAAATTTTAACTGTAGAAGCAAAGCAAGACCAAATCCAAGTATCATCTCTCCACTAACTGACAATACAACATACTTGGCAGTTGTAATAAACTTATACCACATATCAGGGTCAGTCAATATTTTAGAATAATTTACGCCACCCACCATTTCTGGGTTCTTTCCCCATTCTGTTACCATTTTTGCTGAATAATTAGAAAAACTTAAAATTAATGACCAGAATAGTGGAAAAACATTTATAGCAACTAATAATATTATTACAGGTAATACAAAAAGCCTTATTATTGAACTGTCACGTAAAGAATGATAAACAATTTGATCATCCCTAATATTTTTATCTTTTATTCTTCTAAACATATTTTATCCTTCTAAAATTCTTTTTTAATTGCTCCCTTTAAGGTTAACCATAAAGGGAGCAATTTTAAACGTCTAACACATTACTACAATCTAATATCAGTATTATTAATACCCTGCTGCTTCAAAGATTTCTTCCCAATCTTCAACACATTTGTTTAAAGCTTCTTCAGCAGTGCCGTCACCTGCTACAACATACTTAGCAATATTCTCACTGAAAGTTCTTAGCAATTCATCATATTCAGGACATGCCCACCAATCCTTAAAAATTTCCATAGATACTTTAAATGCAGGATTGTATGGTGTAGCATTAAGAAATTCATCTGATTCCAGTACACCTGCATGGCATGTATATCCACCCAATTTAGCCCATTCCATTTGAGTTTCTTCTTTTACAAACCATGTTAAGTATTGATATGCTAAATCCTGTTTCTCAGAATAAGCTACTACTGAAAGCCCCTGGCCGCCAAGAGCAGCAAATTGTCTTTCTTCTCCATCAGAACCTACTTGTGGAGGACACGCAAAATATCCTGTGTCTGCAGCATATGGATTTGTTGCTTCATTTGCAAGGCCTGGGAAAAATGCGAAGTAATTTGTAGTCATTGGAACTATTCCTGCAACAAATGCATCATTGGTTTTGATGAAGAATGCATCTCCAAATCCTGGTGGCACAAATTGGAAAAGTTCATGATAATATTCTATTCCTGCTATAGCACCTTCACTATTTAATAGCCCATCAACTTCATAAGTTGCATAATCTCCAAGTTCTCCACCAAATGACCATATAACCTGCTCTGCAAACATTGCAAGTGAATCGTAGCCATTGTCACCATAAATTGCAACTCCATAAAAATCATTATCTGGGTCATGGAAGAATTCAGCTATATCTTTTAGATTATCCCATGATTCTGGTATTCCAAGCGCATACCCGTATTCTGCTTCAAATGCAGCCATATTGTCAGCATCTTCAAAAAGATCTTTACGGTATGCCCATCCTAATGCATCGCCCTCACATGGAACAGCATAGTATTTTCCAGCTCCTTTTGGATACTCAGCATAATAAGTAAGTGACGCAGGTGTAAATGTCTTATCAACTCCATTTTCAATAATCCAATCAGTCAAATCTACATAATGACCATTTATTGCCATATTTCCAATATCCTGGCTATCACCAACTATAATATCCCATGCATCGCTACGAGCAATCATTTCTGTATTATATTTTTGAACAAAAGTTTCCCAGGGAGTTTGCTCAACTATTACTTTTATACCTGTTTCAGCTGTAAAACCTTCAGAAAGCTTCTCCAGGTAATCTGCTGGTGCCCATTGAGCCCAATGAATTGTGATAAACTGCTCAACTGCTGGTTCCTCTGTAACTTCCTCGGGTGCTTCTTCTACTTCCTCTACTGCTTCTTCAACTGCCTCTACTGCTTCTTCAACTGCTTCTGTAACTGCTTCTTCAACTGCGCCCTTGCAGCCAATTCCCATAAAAATCAGAGAAAAAGTTAAAACAACTGTAAATAATGAAATTAATAACTTTTTCATTTGAATCTCCTTTTTTTAAAATTGATAATAATTACGGCTAAATACCCACTAGATTTGCTTATTTACATTTTATAAACAAACCCTCATTTTTTGTTTTTTTACCCCACCTCCTTAATATCTTTTTAAATTATTAACCTTATCCTAATAATAAAATCACCTCCTTTTAAATACTACTTATAATAAAATATATATTAAAATATTTATTCCATTTATGCTATTCTACAATTTAATTTTTAAATATCTTTATTCAAAATATCTAGATAAAACATAAGATGCCGCACCCAGCGCACATACGTTATCACCAAGTTTTGAATATTTAATATCAGTTTCTTTTTTTATTTTCCGTAAAGATATTTTATTAATCTTTTCTTTAAGATTATCCAAGAAGTATTTCCCTGCTTTTGTAAATATACCCTGAATTACTACTATTTGAGGATCATTTGTTAAAATTATATTAGATATACCAATAGCAAACCAGTTGATAATATCATCAATAAGTTCTTTTGCAAGCTTATCTTTTTTCTTTAATGCATCAAAAATATCATACATGTTTATTTTGTCAATATCTTTTTCATTAAATATTAATGACTCAGGACAATCATTAAACTTTTCCTTAGCTCTTCTTAGAATCCTCTTAGTTGATACCATAACTTCAAAACATCCTTTCCCGCCACATGCACATACTTCTTTACCTTCAGGATTTATTAGCATATGTCCAATTTCTCCAATTATGTAATGTCTCCCTCTTTTTATTTTATTTTCTGCTATTACTCCTGCCGCCAGTCCCTTACCTGCTTGTATTGCAATAATATTTTCTTCCTTTTTTGCTACACCAAAAGTTTTTTCTGCAAAAGCTTGAAATCTTACACCATTTTCAATAAATATAGCAATCTTACTAGGTAATTGTTCTGATATTTTTTTCTTAAGTTCGATATTTTCCCCCCATGACGGAAAATGGGGAGAATAAATAATAACACCGTTATCAAAATTAGTGATCCCATAAGTCCCAACTGCTAGCCCTATAACTTTTTTCCCATTTATATTATTTACAAGCTGTTTATAGGAATTATTTATTTTTTTTAAAACACTATCGAATTTTTCATCAGTTTCTAAATCTACTGAAATCTTTTCTAATATTTTACCCTTCAAGTCAGTAACAATTGATATTAATTTATTTGCTAGTATTGCCATTCCAATGGCATATCCTGCACTAGAATTTATTTTAAAAATGTTTGGTTTTTTACCTCCTTCTTCTGTTGAGCTCCCCTTACCCGTAATTACAACAAGTCCTTTATTAATATAATAATTCATTATATTCATTAGTGTTGGCTTGCTTAGATTAACTTTTTTAGATAGCTCTGATATTGATACTTCTCCTGAATTACGAAGAATATTTAATATTACTTTTCTGTTTATTTTTTTTAGGGCTTTTTGCTTTCTAATAGTAGTCATTATTTAAAAATTTAGGATATTTATTATACTTTATGATAAAATAATAAAATTAGTGTGTCAAGCCATTTTTGTAACTAGCTTACAAAACTAAATTTTTAATAAATAAATTAAAATTCTTCTACCTCTATAGTGTAAAATAAATTTTATATTCTTAAGTTATCAATTCTAGTGGATTAACTTTTCCTATCCTCGGTAACCATTTCCTCAATCTTTAAATAATTTTTAGGAGTTATGAAACATGTAAAGAAAATATTATGGCTCCCTAATCATATCTATTAAACTCTCTGCTACTTTTGCTGCAAAAATAGGATCATTTATGTCAAGATCTAAAACATTAACAGGTATATCTTTTTTTAATTCTTTTTTTAGTGTTTCAACATAAATATTATTAGCCTCAGGATCGTAAAAAGGCTGTCCTTTTATAGAATAAGAGCAGAAACCCTTCATTGGTATAAACCATTTTACAGGACCTTTTGCAGGATTAACTCTTTTTGCCTGTTCTACAGCAAGAGCTTTAAATTCTTCAGCATTATTTTGGACATTTGTAAACATTGGGTTATGTCTTACATACCTTCGATTTTTTAGTCTTTGGGGAATTGACTCGTGCGGGCTAAAAGTGTTACAAGAAATTCCACCAGGACATATTACCTGTGGAATTCCCATCTTTACTGCATTAGTCATCCTTTCTGGTTTTGATGCTAATATTCCTCCACACATTTCCTGAATAACTTCAATGGTAGCAAAATCTAGCACCCCATTAAATTGGCCCTCTTTTATAAGAGATTCCATAGCCATTCCACCTGTTCCTACTGCATGAAACACTACAGTTTCAAACCCTGCTTTTTCTAAAACTTCCTTCGCCTTCATAGTCCCTGGAGTTGTAATTCCAACATTTGTAATAGCAATTAATGACTTCTCATCTTTATCCTCTGCTATACCCATTTTAACCATACCACAGACAGCCCCGGCAGCTTCTCTTAATATTTTTCTTGTTATTTTATTTAGTCCCAATATATCAGCAACTGAATTTATCATTGTTATATCTTTAATACCTACAAAATTTAACGTATTCCCGGAGGCTATAGTTGAGACCATAACTTTAGGAAATCCTAATGGCAGCGCTCTCATTGCATTTGTAGCCATTGTTGTTCCCTGAGTACCACCACAGGATATAATTCCATCTATCTTTCCTTCAGATGCAAGTTTAATCACTATCTTTTTGGCACCTTCCGACATAATAGAAGTAAATTTTTCTCTTGTAGAGCCATCTTTTATTAATTCATCAAAATCTTTTCCTGCAGCATAAGCTACTTCTTTTCTTGTAATATCTGGTTTAAGTGTAGCTTTGTCAATAATTCCAATATCTATTACTAATGTTTTTAATCCTTCTTTTTCAATATGCCTTTTTATAAAAGCATATTCATGACCTTTTGTATCCATACAGCCAAGTATTACTATTGTTTTTTTCATGGAACTTCCTCCATAATATTAATCTAAATTAATATTTTAAAACACAATCTTTAATAATTTTATACTCGTTTAATTTCTAATCTATTTACTGAATTTTAAATTAGCAAACTTCCCAGCAATATCAAGAATTGCATTTTCAATCGGTATTCTTTCGGTAGCAGACCCTGTCCATACACCATGAGTAGAAGTATTATCAAGTATGTATTGACCATCATTTGGAGTAACCAGAGATGCACCATGGGCCATTAGAATTAAATCAGATTTAATTTCTTTAACAGCTTTAAATGTCTCTTCAGATCTTTCTGCAGTATCTTCAATTGTGTATGGTGTGTCAAAACCTATTAACCCTCCTTTTGTAGTTCCAGCATGAAAGCAAAAAATATCAGGTTTAGATTCTTCAACAATTTTTATACTGTCTTCCAAATTATATGGCATTGTAGCTGTTACCATTCCCATTTCTTTTGCAAGTTTTAACATTTCAATTTCATTTTCTAAAGTGATACCGCTTTGAGTTAAAACCTGGTATATGTGACTATCTTTGTCGTAATCTCCTATCGAAGGAATATTACATATAGACATAACACCAATAGACTTAAGCTTCTCAATAATTACCATCATGTCACGCAAGGGATCATTTGCATTAACACAAGCACAAATAAAAGCATCACCTTTTATTGCAGTAATAATATCGTGCTCGGTAGATTCAAGCAATTGTTTGTTAGCATCCAGAATTGGCCACAACATAGACATTGAACCCATTCCATTGCTCCTAAGTCTTCCTCCATGAAAAGTATTAATACAATCAACTCCTGCTTTTTCAAGTAATTTTGCAACAAGTCCTGTTCCACAACTTGCAAAAAACAATGGTTTCTTTTTATTTATCTTGTTCCATAGCCTTTCAAGAATTTCTTCTTTGGTATTCCTCTTTACGATCATTTTTCCTCCTATAATTATTTTTTGTATTAAATAGATTTATTACTACTTATCACATTTTGCAATAATTTTAATTATAATAATTCATTAAACTGTCAATCTCGCTATTTTTTAATATTTTAAAACTACCTTCTTTTAATTTTCCCAACCTGTAATTACCAATTTGTACTCTTTTAAGGTCAATAACTTTATATCTTAA
>JAUWCR010000065.1 GCA_030609215.1 Actinomycetes bacterium
TCATCATAATACTCATCTGTATCCCCAAGACTTGGAGTACTACTATTTATTATCTGGTAAGGAAAGTAGGTTTGAGGCGTTCTCATAAAACACTCAATATCAGTAAGTTTTACTGGCCCATTATTTACAAGCCTATATTCAATCTCAACTATAAAGTTGTGTTTTGCTGTAGGAGTTGTGCACAATTCTTTTTCTATAATTTTTACAGTTTCAGTTACCTCATCACTTTCAACGCCGTCTGAAACAACCAAAGTAACATCATACTCTCCAGGTTCTTCAAACATATAGGAACTGGATTCACCATCTGAGTAGTAGCTGCCCTCTACTTCCCAGCTGTATTCCAGTTCATCTCTGTCAGGATCAAATGAGGCAACTGCTGAAAAATATACAGGATTTTTTGTCTCATAATAATCTCCGCTGGCTTCATCTCCAAATACATCAATATATGCTTTAGGCGGGTAATTTACATCCTCGTCAGTATCTATAAAAAAACCTTCCTTTTTTGCTGACTCGTCTGATAGACTCACGATTAACATACCGTTAAAACCATCAGCCATATATCCATAATTTCCACTTATAGTTATATCATAAGAATCACCTATGGTATTTAGACTGTCCACAATAAAAGGACTGGCGCTATCTTCTATGTCAACTACATACAGCCCTCCATCAAGATCTGAAACATAGATAAAATTATCTATTGCATCAACCTCCCATGCTCCTCCCGGAATTACTACTTTCCCTAAAGCTACAGGATTTAAGCTATCGCTTACATCTATAATCTGGAGATTGCTGTTTTCGTATTTCTCGGTATCAGGATCAAAGATGTTGCTTGATATATACACAAAATTATCCATAGCATACATTCCCCAGGAATTTGAAGGTACTGAAGTCAAGCCAACTATTGCAGGAGCTTTCTTATCCTTTATATCAATAACATAAAGTTCACTTTCTTCTAAATATTCATCTTCTTCTACATCATACATATTAGTATTTATATAGGCAAAATCTCCTTTGACACATACACAGGCTGGAGCACCTGCTACTTCAATTGAACTAACCATTTTGGGAGCAGCCCTATCTTTTATATCTACTATCTCAAATGCACTTTCTACCTCGTCTTCTCCCCAGATGTTTGTATTAATATAAGCAAAATCTCCATCTATGTATAACCCATATACAGTCTTTTTATTACTCTCGCCGGTATTATAGTCTCCTATAACTACTGGATTTCTTTCGTCTGATATGTCTACTATATAAAAGCCGCACTCAGTATAATAATCTTCTTCCCCTGTCATCCAATCAGTATATGAAATATATGCATAGCTGCCATCAACTATAACTATGTTTGCTGCAGTAATCCCAGAACACTTCCCAATAATCTCTGGGTTTCCCTTATCCCTTATATCTATTATATATAGAACCCCAAGGTCATTTGTAAGATAAGCATATTCTTTTCCCACATCAATATCTATTGCCTGGCCCGGGACCTTTAATGTGCTTACAAGATATGAGGCTGGAATGCCTGTAAATTCTTCGGGAGGGGTAATTACTTTCTCTGGTTCTTCTTCCTCAGTAACAGGCAGTTTCTCGTCAGGCAGCACTTTTTCCTCTTCAGAAATATCCTCTGAAATACTCTCCATACCTGAAATTATATTTTTAATAGCTTCGGGTATCAGGCAGCAGGACGTAAAACTAAAGGCAGAGGCAATAATAAAACTAATAATTACAGCTGTCAGCAATAGTAATTTTAATATTTTAAATCCTTTGATTTTCATTTCTTTGCTTATATATTTTATTTACTCTTATTTATTGTATTAATAAAAATTAGTAAAAACTCCTACTCATAATTTGCGGCCGCAGTAAGGGCAGAAACTAAACTCTTTTTTCATATCTTTTCCACATTCAGGACACACTGGTTTTTTGGGTATTATATTTTTAGCTCCTTTTTCTACTGCAGAAATCCTTTCTTTTCCAACATCGCTTTCAGTTAGCTCAAATTCTTTTTGTAATAATTTTAAAACTGTTACTTCATTCTCAGAAAGCTTGCCATCTTTTGTAAAATTACTATATACCTCCAAATAAAGCTCTACAATATCTCCCTTATCAAACTTTTTTAAGGTTTCTATTTCATTATCCCTTAATTCTTTGAATATAAATATATTATCCTCAATAGTATCAAATTTTTTATCCAGCATTTCATCACAATTTTCACAATACGGCGACTCTGTAGAATCAGGTATTAGCTTACCGCATTCTGCACATTTCCTTTTCATTTGAATCTCTTTTTTACCCTCTTCGTTTTTAGCCATTTCCCCTCTTTTTTCTTAAATTTTTATAATCTTTCCTATCCGCAAGCTTTTATAATTTTTAAATATCAATACTTCTGTAGAAGTATCTAAGTAGCAATATTTAATTCATTTATTTGTCAATTTTGATATATTATCACAAAATTTTTAAAATTTCTTTTTTTAATCGTTTTTAACTATAATAAGAATAACAAAATAAATGATGTGATTAAATAGCAAGACTTACATAATTTTTACAAAGTTCAAAATGAGTAAAAAAAATAAAATAATTATAATTGCTTCAGTTATTATTGTATTAGCCGGTCTCTCGTATTTTCTTTTCTGGTATTTTAGTACCAGAGATAGTGACATGGAGTCCGCCAAAATAACCGACCTGTATAAAATCCCAAGGGATAGTATGGTTAATGATCAAATCATTGCAAGGGGTGTTAAAGACAAAAAAGTGCTTGATTCCATGAGTGTGGTTCCCAGGCAGGATTTTGTAGATGAAAGCTTAAAAGGCAGCGCCTATATTGACAGGCCCCTTCCCATAGGTATGGGACAAACTATTTCACAGCCTTATATTGTAGCACTTATGACTGAGAGTTTAGAGCTTTTGGGTGATGAAAAAGTTTTAGAAATTGGGACTGGCTCAGGGTATCAGGCAGCTGTATTAGCTTATATAGTTGATGAAGTTTACACCGTTGAAATAATTCCTACCCTTTACGAGAATTCAAAAGTACCATTGGCTGATTATCCAAATGTTATCCAGAGCAACCATGACGGATATTATGGATGGGAAGAGCATGCCCCCTTTGATAGGATAATAGTTACCTGCGCACCTGATCATATTCCACAACCCCTGGTAGATCAGCTTGTTGATGGCGGAATTATGGTAATACCTGTTGGTCCCCCTGGATGGAATCAAGTCCTGTGGAAAGTAATGAAACAGGGTGATGATGTTATTACTGAAAAAATACTTGATGTTATTTTTGTCCCATTAACCCGGGGGTTTGAATAAATTTTATATAAAAAAATTAGTCCTTTGTAGCTAATTTAGCAAGAGCTAGGTCTTTAAAAATTCCAAATAATTATCTCTATTTATCAATTTAACTGAACTACCTGTATAAGATTAAAGGATCATAAACTGATTTTAAAGACACTAGAAAACAAGAAATTTATTGATGGAGAGATAGAAGAAGGGGTGGCTGCATGGTGGACTTTAGGAGGATGTGTAACTCTCATCCACAACATTTGACAGTATCTTAAAAAAGCCACAGAAGAATTAAAAAGAAAGGTAGAAATAAGTTTAACCAAATCATAGCCGCATAAAGAACCAAATTTGTAAAGTTAAACTATACGTGATAAAATGAGTCATTAATACGTGGAGGTATATATATCATGCAAAAAACAAAATTAACATTATATATTGATAAAGAAATTAGTAAAAAAGCAAAAAAAATTTCCAATTTGTCCGGAAAATCTGTCTCTATTATGGTCAAAGATTATTTTATAAGCAGAGAAAAAGAAATAAACAACATTGATATTGACAGCTCAATTAGTAAATGGATTGGCATATTAGAAATATCAAAACCTTATAAAAAACTACGGGATGAATTAATAGAAGACAAATTAAAAAAGTATGAAAATATTTCTTGATACAAACATTATTTTAGATGTGCTATTTAAAAGAGAGCCATACTTTATACATAGTGCCAGGGTATGGACATTTGTAAAAGAAGATATCCTTCAGGGTTTCATTTCTGCAATTTCAATAAATAATCTATATTATATTATAAAGAAACTGAGAAATCAGAAAATAGCTGCTGCATTAGTAGATGAAATTTTAGATGATTTTTATATTATTCCATTAACCAAAGAAATTTTAAAGCAGGCAAGGACCATAAGCAAAAAAGATTATGAGGATTCGATCCAGTACTTTTCTGCAATAAATACAGGCTGTGAAGTTTTAATAACAAGAAATAAAAAAGACTTCCTAACTGTTGGAATAAAAATCTCGTCACCGATGGAATTTTTAAAAACTATTAAAATTTAAGTTGAGCCTATGTGCTATCAGCAAGATTAAAAAAACTTTGAAACATCTTTTTTAATTCTAGCTTTTGTTTGTTAAGTATTTCTTAGCAGGTTTTATTATATTTAAATCACTGATATAATCAATCAAAACTTTTCATTAATGACACATTTCTTGGAGGTTAACATGAAAAAGAATATACTCTATATATTCATATGCATAATCACCCTAATACTTTTCTTTGGAATAGCTGCTAGCTGTAACTTCTGTGGAATACCAATAGAAGTAGGAGAGATGGATGAAACTGAAGATACTGCAAGTAAAGAAGAGACAGACAATCAAGATGCTGCCGCAGTCCGGGAATCAGGAAATGATTCTCAGGGAGATGACATTGATAACAACACTGATGGACAAGGGCAGGAGCAGCCTCAAGGAGACAATGGAGATAGTAATGAAGGAAACGGAGATAATAATGATCCTCAGATCATCTCTATTAAACTTTCAGAAGAAGACATCTTTACTGATATAATTTATATAGTAGAAGCAGATGTAACTGATGCTGATGGAGATAATCTCTCGTACAGCTGGAGTGTAAATGGTGGCAGTATTTCAGACAATACCAGTAACCCGATGCAGTGGACAACACCCAGAGATCATGGTGATTATATGGTAAATCTTGTTGTAAATGATGGAAAAGGTGGCCAGGATACCAAAGACAAGAGTGTCTCGGTAGGTCCAACAATAAATTTTGAGATTGAAAGTTTAGAATTGGGGACGGTCGTTTCTGAAAGTGGCTTTATAGAGGATAGTGCTGGGGAAATACTCCAAGGTGGACCTATTAAAGTTGGAGACTCGGGTGAAGAAGGTAACGGATATCTTGTAAATCAAGCTATCAGAGGATTTATAAGCTTTGATATTTCGCAATTATTAAGTTTGGAAAGTGCAGTAAAAGAAGCATCTATAAATTTTAATAGATGGGAAAAGTCAGGAGAACCTTTTGAAAATTTTGGCCATCTTTATATAACCAGAGTCTCCTGGGGTAAAGATAACCTGGTTTCAAATGATTTCAATCTTGGCGGTTATCCCCTTTGTAGTATCTATGGAGAGGGCAATATAATCTGTAATTCTGAAGATCTTAAGATACAGCTACAGGATGCTATAAATAGTGGCGAAGAACGGTTCCAGGTTAGATTACATTTTGCTGAATTAAGTGACGGAGATAATATTTCAGATTTACTTATTTTTGAACAGAGTAAAATTATTTTGCATATTAAATTTGAATAGTTAAGCAAAAAAAGGAAATATTACTGAAAAAATGCTTGATGCTATTTTTGTCCCATTAACTCGGGGGTTAAATAAATTCTTTTAATAATTTTCATCTAAATCTCCTAAATACCTATAAATTAGGGGAATTAATTCCCCTAATTCCATACTATTTTGAGGAACAAATCAAAAATCACTTAATACTTGACATTATAGACTTATATTTGTTATATTCTTAGTAAAGAAATATCTTTACAGGGTGAGTTATTATGTCAAGGCAAACAAAAATTATAAATATGTCCCTTCCTAAAGATCTGTACTCAGACCTAGAAAAAATTTCAACAAACAGAGGGGTTTCCAGAAGTCAAATATTAAAAGAAGCTCTGGATAGATATATTGATGACCAGAAAAGATGGACACAGATTAGAAAATGGGGAGAAGAAACAGCAACCAAACTAGGAATAAAAGACGAAGACGACATAGAAAGAATAAGAGATGAATATTGGGATGATAAACAGAAAAAGTTAAAAGAATAAAATGTTAAAAGTGGTCTGTGATACAAATATATTCATATCTGCAATCTTGTTCGGAGGTAAACCAGAATTAATAATCAGGCATTCAAAAAGTAAAAAAATAGAAATTTTAGTCTCTGAAGATATATTAGCTGAATTGTCCGGTATTTTAAAAAGGAAATTTCACTGGAATGACTTGCAGATAATGCATACTACTGACAGCATTAGAAAAAATACTACATTAATTACTCCTAAACAAACTATTAATATTATAAAAAAGCACGACTCTGACAACCGTATTTTAGAATGTGCAGTTGAAGGTAATGCTAGCTACATTATCTCCGGAGATAAAAATCATCTGCAGCCGTTGAATGAATATAGGGGAATAAAAATTACATCTCCTTCAAAGTTTTTAAAAGAGTTTGTAAAAATTTAAGGTAGGCAGCCGTCATACAATCCTAAATTTCCTATATGAAACAAAAGCCACAATATAAATAAGGGCAGCAATACCAATAACAATTGAGAAACCAAAATGTATGGCAATTATTACTGCTACTATGGATCCCACAACCGAGCAGCATCCATTAACAGCCCAGAGCCACGGAATAATTTCTCCCCTTGCCTCTTTAGCTTTTGACAATCCTGTTGGAAAAGGAATACCCATAAAAAACCCAAGCGGTATCACAAGAAGAGTTGTGTAAATAAACCTCTGCCACAGTACCTTGGAAATTATAAAACTGCAGACATAATTAAAGCTCAAAATAAATACCGCAATATAGGCTACTATTGCTATAACAACCCATTTTAAATTTATTCTACAGCGGCTGCTAAGGAAAGCACCTATACCAGCTGAAATCATCAAGCTAAAAAACACCAGTGCAAATGAATATGCAGGCTTCCCCAAAATTAATATAAATTTCTGTATAAGAGGAATTTCTATAAAGAAATATCCAAACCCGAGACAGAAGAAATAAATTAAAAACCACCTATCTCTTTTTATGCTTATATTTACCCTTTTTATTTTAAGTGGGAGAATTATT
>JAUWCR010000006.1 GCA_030609215.1 Actinomycetes bacterium
AGTTTCCAACATCTCCTTTCCAAATAACGGGAGGCTAATCTGTTTCCAAAACTAACCCTATCGCTCAAAAATCCTTAGTAATCCTAATTCTCATCTTAATATTCTAATACCTTAGGATAGTTGAGTCGGAGACAATATTTAATTTTTAAACGTTTCCTTTAACAGTGATTTTTGATTATATTATTTTTAAAAAATATTCGCAAATATAAATCAAACTTGTTTTAGATTTCCGATCGCTATTGTGCTCTCTGATTATAAATGTAGGCCTGCAAATCTTTAGATTCCTATCTCTTTAATATGTTCCTGGCTCTATCCTCAATCCATTCTAAATCTGTATCTTTAGGGGCATAACCTGTTTCAACTGCAGCTTTTGCAACACTTACTGCAACTGCAGGTAGAACACGCCCGTCAAATGGTTTTGGAATAATGTAGTCTTCTCTTATTTCATCAGATATAGTATCAGCAAGAGCTCTAGCTGATGCTAATTTCATCTCCATATTTATTTCTTTTGCATTTGCATCCAGTGCCCCCCTAAATATCCCTGGAAATCCAAGTACATTATTTACCTGGTTGGGATAATCCGATCTGCCTGTAGCAATAATTTTTACTCCGCACTTTTCTGCAAGCTCTACTTTTATTTCCGGCTCAGGATTTGCAAGAGCAAATATTATCGGCTTTGACTTCATTTTAGCTATCATAGAGGGAGTAAGTACATCTGCAGCTGATACACCTATAAATACATCTGCATCCACAATTGCATCCTCAAGATTACCCAAAACACCTTCCGGGTTTGTAATAGATGCAATTTCAGTTTTTGGCTTATTAAGATCAGTTCTTCCTGGTCCTATTATTCCCCTGCTGTCACAAACTATGATATTTTTTGCATTTATATAATTTAGCAGTTTTGTAATAGATGTCCCTGCTGCCCCTGCTCCCATTATAATAATTTTTATATTCTTAATATCCTTGTCGTATATAGTTAAAGCATTAAATAAGCCTGCCAGGACTACAATTGCTGTTCCATGCTGGTCGTCATGAAAAGTAAGCATATCTGTTTCTTTTTTCAAACGGTCCTCTATTTCAAAACAGCGGGGTGCTGAAATATCCTCCAGGTTTATTCCAGAAAATGATGGCTCAAGCAGTTTTACAGTTTCTACTATGGTACCGGTATCCTGGCTATCGATACAAATAGGAAAAGCAGATACACCGCCAAACTGGCGAAAAAGAACACATTTCCCTTCCATTACAGGAAGTGATGCCCTTGCACCAATATTACCCAGACCAAGTACTGCAGAGCCATCTGACACAACTGCTATCATATTGCCTCTTGCAGTATAAGTATTAAGCAGACTTCTATCCTTTGCAATTACCCGGCATGGTTCTGCTACGCCCGGAGAATAAGCAAGAGAAAGATCGTGTTCATTTTCTGTTTTTACTTTACTTATTACATCAATTTTACCCACATTTTTCTTATGCATTGCAAGTGCTTCAGAATAAATATCCAAATTCTACCCCCTCTTAATTAAATAAACCTCTATCTTGCTACCTTTTTTAATATCTCCCATATCCTCGGAAAATAATGCTATGCCATCTGCTAAAACCATCGATGTTAAAATACCAGAACCTTGCATTCCAGTAGTACTGAAGAAATAATCATCGCCCTTTTTTTTGATAATAACCCTTGTAAAATTTGCTCTCCCTTTTTTATGATCCATATCACAGGCAGCCTTTGCTGTAATTGTTTTTCTAAATAATCTACTACTGCCCATCATCTTTCTAATTAAAGGTCTTACATACATCTCGAAACATACCATAACAGAAACAGGATTTCCTGGAAGTCCAAAAATGAATTTATCCTTGTAAGTTAAAAAAGCAAGAGGTTTCCCTGGTTTTTGATTTACTCTCCAGAATACAAGATTTGCTCCTATCTTAATTAGAATATCTTTAACATAATCATAATCACCAACCGATACTCCTCCGCTTAAAAGCAAAACATCACATTCTGCTAAAGCCTCTAAAATCTTTTCCTCAAGTGCTTGTTTATCATCTTTTACAATACCATATCTTATATATTCAGTTCCCATTTCTTTAACCTGCGCAGAAAGGGAGTAGCTGTTACTATCTCTTACTTTCCCGGCAGTCAGCTTGCCCCTTACATCCACAAGCTCACTTCCAGTAGTTATTATTCCAATTAAAGGAGAAACATAAACAGAAACTCTACTAATCCCTACAGATGCCATAACACCAATATCTGCAGGATAAATCTCTTTGCCTTTTTTAAGTACCATACTGCCTTTTTTTATATCTTCTGCCTTGTATCTAATATTTTCTCCTGCCCTGCACTCCTTATATACTAATACGCAATCTCCCTCTTTTTTTGTATCTTCTTTCATTACCACACAATCACAACCTCCAGGAGTAGGTGCACCTGTCATTATAGACATGCAATAGCCTGATTTTAATACAGCCGATGGAACATACCCTGCAGGAATATCCTCCTCTAGTAACTTCAATTTTTTAGGGCTAATCTTACCAGCCCCAAAAGTGTCCCCTGCTTTAACAGCAAACCCATCCATTGCTGAATTATCATTTACCGGTATGTCATCAGAAGAAATTATATCTTCAGCTAAAACTAAACCAAGGCTGCTAATAATTGGAATTTCCTTTTTCTTGACTCTTATTTTAAAATTTAATATTTTACCCTGTGCCTCTTTTACTGAAAGCATTTCTCTCCTTTGATTTATCCATCTTAAAGATTTTAAAATTTACTTAAAATTCCTTTCTACCAATTTCTAACTAAATCTACTTCTTCGGAAAAATTACAATCTCTGGTGAATTTTCTAATATTTTTACCACCTATCTCTAAATCCGGGGATATCTCACTGAGAGGTATCAAAACAAAGTTTCTCTCAGGGATTTTAGGATGAGGAATTGTTAAAAAATTAGAATCTATACAAATATCACCGTAATACAATATATCTATATCAATAATCCTTGGACCATACCTCTTATCATCTCTCTCCCTGCCCATTTCATACTCTATGCTTTTTAAAAAACCTAAAAGCTCAAAAGGGCTAAATTCTTTTTTAACCTCAGCGCGCAGAACAATATTATAAAAAGTATCCTGTTCCTTCACATACATAGGTTCAGTTTTGTAAATAGAAGACACAGCTGCTGTATCAATGTAGGGATGTTTGCTAATTTTACTAACAGCCCTCCTCAGGTTCTTTTCCTTATCTCCAATATTAGAGCCCATAGACAGATACACGTCATTCCTGCCCCTTCCAGATTTGGTTTTTTCTTCCTTTCTGTTTAATATGTATTCCACTCCAACCGATCGCAGATCTTCTTTTATCGGCGGGGAAGTCTTTTCTATCTTAACTATTACTTTTTCCACCAGTGGTGACATATCCATTATTTGATATGCTAAAACTTCTGAGAAAGTTTCCAGAAGGTCAAATCTTCTCTTTGTGTTTAAATTTTTTATTTGTCTTATTACATCAGAATAATTAATAGTACTATCAATACTGTCATCATCTGTAAAACTATATTTATTTATAAATATTTCAATGTTAAAGCAAAAATTTTGACCATCTCTTTTCTCATGTTCCCTAACACCATGATAGCCAAATAAATTAAAATCTTTTATCAGTACCTTAAACATTTCTTATATTTCTTATACTCTTTACAATTTTTACTGCCCTTATCGTTTCTTTTACATCATGAACTCTTAAAATACTTGCCCCATTTACAACAGAACAAACTGCTGCAGCAATACTTCCTTCCAGTCTTTCCTCCACCGGTAAATCCAGTATCTTTCCAATAAAAGATTTTCTTGAAGCACCCACCAGCACTGGATATCCAAGTATGCCAAACTCTGAGAGATTGTGTAGTATTTCCAAATTATGCTCAAGCTTTTTCCCAAATCCAATACCAGGATCAATTATAATCTTATCTTCCTTTATGCCTGATTCTATTGCTAAATTAATCCTATCACCTAAAAAATCATAAATCTCTTCAATAACGTCTTTGTATTCAGGGTTTAGCTGCATATCTTTAGGAGTCCCTTTCATATGCATAATAATTACCGAAACTTTACTTTTAGAAACAACATTTACCATTTCCCTGTCAAAAGTCATTGCACTGATATCATTTACAATATGTGCCCCTGCATCAATTGCTCTTTCTGCCACTTCCGAACGATAAGTATCAATAGAGACCAGAATATCATAATTTTTAACAACATGCTCTACTATTGGAATGGTCCTGCCTATCTCTTCATCAAGAGTTACCGGCTCCGAACCTGGCCTTGTTGATATTCCTCCTATATCAACAATATGTGCACCCTCACTAACAATCTCTTCTATTCTCCTGAAAGCTTTATCCTTTTTAAAATAAAAACCTCCATCATAAAAAGAATCAGGGGTTACATTTAGTATGCCCATTATCGGCACTTCATTTACCAGGTTAAATTTACGATTCGATATCTTTAAGAAACTTCTTTTCTTAATATTTTCTAATCTTTCAATAAAGGCATTTAACTCAACAGATAAAACTTTCAAACCAAACGGCTGCATTTTTATTTTACCTGCAAGGTTTTTAATTATTTTCTTAGTTCCAAGAATAATAACATCAGTCTTAGCCTCAGCTCCTAAAAGTGAATCCCTTGAAGTAACAACATCTCCGCCCCGTGAAAGCATTTCCTGTTTTAATATATTCGCAGCTTTTGAATCAACACCTCTTATTTTTAAAGCCAGCGGAAGAATCTTTCCTGTCATAATTTGCTGGCCCTGCGGGGTTGCGCCAATCTTTTTAAATTCTTTTAATCCTTTTTCCCTTGTCTTAATATCTAAAGTTCTTATCCTGTATTTCATAAACATAATTCGTTCTTGCTTATTACCATTCATATTATCAGTTATAATGCTAACAATAACATTTTCCTTTTTGGCAGCAATAATTTCTATATTTTTATTTATCTATTTATTCCTTTTATTAATGCCATTGCCTCTGCTCTTGATGCTGGATTTCTCCTAAATAATCCTCTTACTGCAGAAGTTACAGTTATAGTATTTGGTTTTTTCACACCTCTCATGCTCATACAAAGGTGTTCTGCTTCTACTATAACCATAGTCCCTTTAGGATCAAGTTTTTTCATAATGGCTTCAGCAACTATAGTAGTCAGCCTTTCCTGGACCTGGGGACGTCTGGCAGCTATCTCAAACACCCGGGTTAGCTTACTTAAACCTATAATCTTTCCACTCTCATTTGGAACATAAGCTATATGGGCTTTGCCTATAAAGGGGATTAAGTGATGCTCGCAGAAAGAATAAAATGGAATATCTTTAACAATAATTATTTCATCATGATTTTCCTCAAACATCGGCTCAAGTACTTCTGCAGGATCTTCCCCAATTCCACTAAATAACTCTTCATACATATCAGCAACTCTAGTGGGAGTACCCAGCAGACCCTCTCTGCCTATATCTTCTCCCATCCCTTTAAGTATTAACTTTACTCCTTCTTTTATCATTTCCTTATCCATTAGATAAATCTCCTAACTTAAATTTATATTTAAAATTAATTACATTATTTAAAAAATTTCAATTAAAAGTAATGCTCATTAAAATCTGATAAAAGAATTACATTATAATCATTATCTCTTACATTTTTATATAACCTCTGGTCTGCAGTTATCAGCGGCGCATTTAATTCTTCAGATAATGCAATAAAAACTGAATCATAAAATGACTGGTTTATTGCTCTTGATATTGTAAAAGCTTTTTTAAATAATATTCTATCTAAATTTACAATAAATAAAATATCATATATTTCTTTAATAATTTCATCTATTACATCTTCATGAATTTCTAATTTAGATCTAAATCCATTTAGCAGCTCATAACACATGAGTCCTGGTGATATTATTATAATCTTATTTTCATTCAGTTGTTCGTAAAAATAAATAGCTTTATCAACATTATCTTCATTCTCTTGATGATACCACTTAAAAACAATTGATGTATCAAGTATATACTTTCTTTTCACTCCTTCCTTGATCATAAATTCTTTCAATTCCATTTATATTCCTAATCTCCTTTTCATTTCTTTTTCTCGCAAGTCCCGCATTTTCCTTACCTCTGAAGTAGTATCCCAATCCTTAATGCCAAGTTTCATTATTTTTTCACTTGTCTTTTTTAACCTTTTAATTGCATCTCGCCTTCTTTCAAGAGCTTTCTCATCCTCTATAATATCAAAATATACTCTTGCAGCATCTATTATAAATTGTGAACGGTTAACTTTCTTATATTCTTTGTACTTATCAATTTCCTTTAAGAAACTATCAGGAATTGATATATTTACTTTAGCCATTTTTACCACCCATTATTACAATAACTTTTATAGTTATCTTATTTAAAATACTAATATATGTAACAATTATAATTATCTATCATTAATTTGTAAACATATATTTACACCTTTTTATACATATAAATAGAGATATAATTATGTGGCTGACAACTTTTCAAAAGCTCAAGACATCTTCTTTTGTATTCTTATTCTATATATCATTTTAGGGCTATCTTTAGTATTTCTAGTACATCTTTCTTATTTAATTCTTTAAATTTTCCTATCGGTCCGTCTTCAACACATTTTGCAGCCATTTCCTCTAATCTATCCCCGCCAATGCCGATCTCTTTCAAACTGATGGGAAGGCCTATTTCTCTATAAAAATCTTCTAACTTCTTGATTCCCTCTAAAGCCATTTTTTCTAAATCATCCAAATAAGCTTCTGCATTAAACACTCTTAATGCAAACTGAGCAAATCTTTGAATATTAAATCTATATACATACTTCATCCAGGCTGGAAATACTATAGCCAGCCCTTCTCCGTGAGGGATATCATAAATTGCACTAATTTCATGTTCAATCATATGAGAACCCCAGTCTGGTATTCTACCTGTAGATAGCAGATTGTTATGGGCAACACTCCCGGACCACATAATCTCAGCCCGGGCATTATAATTTTTTGGATCGAAAAGGATTATTTTAATATTATTAATTACTGTCTTTAGGGTAGCTTCTGCCAGCCTGTCAGTAAGTTCAGTATTTTTTACCTGAGTAAAATATCTTTCAAGTACATGGGCCATGATATCAGACACTCCAATAATTGTTTGCTCACTAGAGAGAGTAAATGATATCTCAGGATTTAATATAGAAAATTTTGGATAAGTTCCTTCACCACCAGATCTTTTATACCAGCCATCCTCATTGGTTATTACCGAATCGCCACTTACTTCACTACCAGCTGCTGGAATAGTAAGCACCGTTCCTAAAGGAAGCGACTCTTTAACTTTGGCTTTTCCGCTGTAGAAATCCCATACATCCCCCTGGTATAGTACCCCAATGGCAATAGCCTTTGCTGAATCAATAGCACTTCCTCCCCCAACTGCCAGTATGAATTTTATATTTTCTTTCCTACAAAGTTTGATTCCATCTCTTACCATACTCAGTCTAGGATTAGGCTTAACTCCACCCAGCTCCACTACTTCAATTCCTTCTTTCTTTAGAGACTTCATTATTCTATCATAAAGACCAAATCTTTTTATACTTCCTCCGCCATAGTGAATTAACAGCTTATTCCCATATTTTTTTACCTCTCTCCCAACTTTGTCTTCAGCAGCTCTGCCAAAAATTATCTTAGTAGGAAATGCAAACTCAAAATTCTCCATTTTTGCCTCCGTTATTTTTTAACCTTAAATAATATTATCTATCATCGCTTCTTCAACCATCACTGTATTAATTCCTTCTACAATGCTTCCGGTAGAAAATTTATATGTAATGTATTTAGATGCTGATATCTTTTTACTGCTAATTAAATTTATAGCAGTATATGAATGATATCTTTTACATTTATAAAACTTTTTTAGATTTTTTAATAGAGATTTATTAATTTCTATAAAATAGATAACTATAGCTATTTTGTGGATAAAGCAGTAACTGTATTTGTAGTATTGCAATTTACATTTTTTTAGATGTTACTCTGGATACTTTTTTTCTGGCAGGCTTATTGTTTAAAACATCGTAAGCATTACAAATTTCTTCATACTCTTTTTTGGTCCCAATTTTACCAGGATTATTACCTGCTTTATATTTTTTAGATAATCTTTCAAATACTTTTTTTATCTCATTCTTTGTTGCAGTCTTACTTAATCCTAATATTTTATATGCCCTCTCCCTGCTTATTTTTCTTGATTTAGGCTTTATAGAATTTTCTTGTATTGCCGGCCTTTTTACTTTCCTTGTTTTCCCACTTTTAACCTTAAAGAGTATCTTCATTACTTCTCCTCTGCTCAAAGTCTCTTTTTCCATTAATTCGCTAGCAAGATTACTTAGAGCATTTTTATTTTCTAAAAGTATTTTCCTTGCCTTATCGTAGCTATCATTTATGATTCTATGAATCTCTTCATCTATTGTAGAAGCTACTTGCTCACCATAATGTGGCTTGGATATTATTTCCCTGCCTAAAAACACCTCTTCTTCATCAACCTTGTAAGTAACAGGACCAATTTTTTCACTCATTCCATATTCAGTTACCATTTTTCTAGCTAGTTTCGTAGCTCTATCCAGATCATTTTGAGCTCCAGAAGTTATATCATTAAAATTCATTTCCTCGCTTACCCTTCCACCAAGTAGTTGAGTTATATTATCCAGCAACTCTTTTTTGGATTTTAGGTATCTATCTTCTTCTGGAAGAGTAATCACATATCCTAATGCTTTACCCCTTGAAATAATTGATATTTTATGAATTGGATCAGTATTTGGCAAAATATGAGAAAGTAAAGCATGTCCTGATTCATGATAAGCAATTATTTTCTTTTCCTTTTCTGATATTATTCTCGTTTTTTTCTCAGGTCCTGCTATAACTCTCTCTATAGCTTCCTCAATTTCAAACATACTGATTTTTTTCTTATTGTGCCTTGCTGCAAGAAGCGAAGCTTCATTAAATAGATTGGCTAAATCCGCTCCTGTAAATCCAGGAGTTTGCTTGCCTATTGTTTTTATATTAACATCCTTATCAAGAGGTTTTCCTCTTGAATGTATCTTTAATATCTTTTCTCTACCCAGTAAATCTGGTCTATCTACAACTATTTGCCTGTCAAACCTTCCAGGTCTGAGTAACGCTGGGTCCAGTATGTCAGGTCTGTTTGTTGCAGCTATTAAAATAACAGTACTGTCTACATCAAAACCATCCATTTCAACTAAAAGTTGGTTTAATGTCTGTTCTCTTTCATCATGACCTCCACCAAGTCCTGCACCCCTATGCCTTCCAACTGCATCTATTTCATCCATAAACACAATAGAAGGTTGAGTAGCTTTTGCCTTAGCAAAAAGATCTCTCACTCTTGAGGCGCCTACGCCTACAAACATTTCTACAAATTCAGAACCACTAATACTATAGAAAGGAACACCAGCCTCACCTGCCACAGCCCTTGCAAGCAGTGTCTTGCCGGTTCCAGGCGGACCAAATAATAGAACACCCTTTGGAATTTTTGCTCCCATTGCTTTAAATTTACCAGGGTTTTCCAAAAATTCTTCAATCTCTCTTAACTCTTCAACTGCCTCATCAACACCTGCAACATCTTTAAAGGTCACCTTCTGTTTGCCTTTATTCGCCAACCTTGCCTTGCTCTTCCCAAATTGAAGAATCTTAGATCCCCCACCCTGCAGTTGATTCATCATAAAGAAAATCAATCCAAACATTATAATAAAAGGTAATGCTCCAATTAAAATCTGCAGCCATATAGATTGCTTCTGATTATTTACCTTAAATGGGACATCCTCCTCTAGAAGTAATTGTGTGACATCATAATTATCCAGAAAAGTAACTTTAAACTTATTTCCGCCAATCATTTCGCCTTCTATTACTTTATCTTCTCCCATAACTTCTAAAGGAACAGAAGCACTTATCTCTCCATTCTTCACTTTACTAACAAACTCAGTCATATTTAATTCTGTTACCTCAGGTTTTAGAAAAAACGGGTTCCTGAAAATTATAAACACAATTACTATTAGTAATACTAGAAGCCCTATATTTTTAACACTTCTTTTCAAATCTAAGCCACTCCTATTTATTATTTTTTAAATTTTTGATAATAATGCTAAACAGCAACACTCCATATTATATATTATATGATAAAATATTAAAATGAAGAAAAAATGAAGATTAACATATTTTTGGCATTTTAATAATGACTATTACTTATCTATTGTTCATCCTTAATATACCCTACAAAGGGAAGATTTCTATATCTTTCCCCTACATCAAGACCATACCCTATAACAAATTTATCAGGAATGTCAAAACCTTTGTATTTTATTTTATTTTTCTTCTTTCTTGGGACATCTTTATCCAGAAGTGCACAAACTTCTATACTTCTTGGGTTTCTCGCTTCTAAATTTTTTATCATATAATTAAGTGTGCGGCCAGAATCTATTATATCCTCTATTATCAATACATCTCTATTTTCAATACTGAAATCCAAATCCTTTGTAATTCTAACTATACCTGAACTTACCCTAGAATTTCCATAGCTTGAAACTGCCATAAAATCAAATACCACAGGAACTTTTATCTGCCTGCATATATCCGCAACAAATATAAAAGAGCCTTTAAGTACCGCAATCAACACAGGGGTTTTACCATTGTAATCCTCTGTAATTTCTTTACCTAATTCTTTTACCTTATCTCTAATTCGCTTTTCATCTATCAATACTTTTATCTTTCTATCATTATTCATAAAGTCCTTCGCTTCCTTTTAAATTTGCTTATAACTTATAATCATAATTACTAACAAAACCATATTTACCTGGTTATAAAACTTACAGAATCTGGTAATACTCCCAGGAAATCCTATGCCCTTTTTTATATTAACTTAATTTTTAAATAATTTAATATGTAAAATTTTCTTAGTATATCCATTTATTTTAACTCTTTCGTCAATCCTATAATTTCCAATCCAGATTATTTTTTCCTTGTCAGTAAAAATCGGTACCTGCCTTCTATGGTTTCTGCTAACCTTGCAATCAATAAAAAAATCATGAAGTTTTTTTTCTTTCTTCATTCCCAGTGGATAAAACCTATCTCCACTTTCCCATCTCTTAATTTTAACTGGAAATTTTATTTTATCATAATCAGCAAAAGCTTCCATACTTTTAATTGAATTAAAGTCAACTCTTGTATTATAAGCATCCAGAACTTCAGAAAATATCTCTATCCCAAATTCTTCACTTTTTATCCTTTTACCTATTCCAACTTCCAGTTGCCTTCCACTCGTAGTATCATCTTTAACCTTTTTCTCTTCACATAAAAGTGCCTTCAATTCTTTAGGTAACTTATCCAGCTTATTTATATTAAATATATAGATATCTCTGTAATCTTTAACCAGTCCTATATTTTTTGATATATTAATTTCTTTTCTTCCTCCACCATCTCCACAAATTTTTAAAATATCATTAATATTGCTACTGGAAATATCAATCAAATTTCCTTTTATTTTTTCTATTCCACTCAGGATAACTCTTCTCCTTACAGCATCTGGCATACTACTTATTTTTAAAACTGGAATTCTTATAAAATTTATATAATTTCTACCTGGTTCTTTTTTAAAATATGCTATTTGTATTAACTTATTTTCAGAATAATTTATCATGAAATCATTTTCAGCTCTTAAAAGTTCAATTGATTTAATCACATTTTTATCAAATTTCTTTAAAAATTTTTCCTTTATAAAAGGTATCAGGCTGTTTCTAATTTTATTTCTAAAATATATATTCTCCAGATTTGTTTTATCTATACAGTAGCGTATACCATTTTCTTCTAGATAATCGATTATATCTTTTCTAGGAGTATTAATAAGAGGTCTTATAAATTTATCCCTAACCGGTTGTATACCAGAAAGCCCCCGACTGCCAGCGCCTCTTATCAGGCGCATGAGAAATGTTTCTATATTATCATCTGCGTTATGACCCAATGCAATTTTTTCTATATTATTTTTTTTATAAGCTTCAAGCAGTAATTTTATCCTTAATTTTCTTGCCCCTTCCTGGAATGTTAGTTTCTTTTGCCTGCACCATTTTCCTACATCTACCTTTTTCTTTATTAACTCAATACCTAACTTTTTGTATAACTTTTCAACAAACAATGCGTCCTTCGTCGATTGTCCGTTTCTGGTAAGATGATCAAGATGAAATCCTAAAATAGTAAAATCTAAATCCTTTTTTAAATAATAAAAAATATAAGTTAAAAAAACTGAATCCGGTCCGCCTGAAACTGAAATTAAAATCCTATCTCCTTTTTGGACCATATTAAAACTATCAATAGTTTTTATTACACTATCTATAACTTTACTTTTATGAGTATTTTTATAATCTTTCAGTTTCATTATTTAGAATTAATCATTACTTACACTTGAATTAATCCGAACAATACTTATTGCCCTGCCACTGGATTCATCTACTTCAACTATAACTCCATTAATCCAGTTATCATCTTTTGCTACAATAAATTTTTGAGGCATTAGAGTCACAAATCGCTCCATAATCAAATCTTTTCTTACTCCAATTACTGAATCCCTTGGACCTACCATACCTACATCTGTAATATATGCAGTTCCTTTTGGGAGTATGCGTTCATCAGCTGTTTGAACATGAGTGTGGGTGCCAATTACTGCACTTACTCTACCATCCAAATACCATCCCATTGCTACTTTTTCAGAAGTAACCTCAGCATGAAAATCCACGATTATAATCTTCACTTCATTTTTTATATCATCCAAAAGCTTATCAATACATCTAAAAGGACAATCAAAATTCTCAATAAAAACCCTTCCGCAAATATTTATAATTGCTACTTTTTCTCCACCAGTATTCCTATCTGACAAGATATACAATCCATTTCCTGGAGTATTAGGTGGATAATTTGCAGGTTTTAATAGTCTTGGTTCAGTATCAATATAATCATATATTTCCTTTTTCTTATAAATATGGTTGCCTGAAGTTACAACATCTATCCCCATCTCAAAAAGACTATCACATATTCTAGGGCTTATTCCCAGCCCTCCAGCTGTGTTTTCTCCATTTGCTATCACTACATCAATAAGATTCTTTTCTACTATATTTTTCAACTCCTTGCTAATGCATATCCTTCCTGGCTTGCCAAAAATATCCCCTAAAAATAGTACTTTCACTTTTTACCTTTCTCGTATAATAAGATAATTGATATTTATTAATGATATTTCATAATTTTAATTATAATATTCCTCTGGTATCTTCTCTATTCTTTATTTAATAATCCTCCATGGGCATGAATAAACATTAAACCTGTTTCCCCTTGCATAACCTACTACTGTTAAATTTAATTTCTCTGCTACGGTAACTGAACTATAGGTAACAGAAGAATTAGTAACTACTACAGGAATAGACATCCTGTAAATCTTAAAAATAATACCCAGCGATACTCTTCCTGTTGTAAAGAGAATTTTATCTTCGAGTGAAATATTATTCATCATTGAATAACCAATAATTTTATCTATGCAATTATACTTTCCTATGTCCTCAATAATTTTTATAGCATCACCACTTTTTGAAAATAGCACCCCGCTATGCAGACCGCCAAATTCCTTCTTGTGTTTCTGATAACTTAAAGCTTCCTTATTTAATTTTAAAATAATCTTAGGATCAAATTCTATACTGCTTTTTGTTTTTTCCAACCTTTCATCAGATACAAAATCGCTAATACTACTATAGGCAGGTGAAATAAATTTTATTTTTTTAGCCCTAATTACATCTTCATCCCCAGCATTGCAGCTAACTTCAATTCTTCTAGCAAAAGGGAATCTATCGCTGCCGATGTTTCTTCCATTTCTGCTATCCTTTTTTTTATTTTCCATATTATATTTCTCATCATCACAGTAAAAAACAGTATCTATATCTGAATATTTATCCAAATATCCACCAGAAAGCAAATAACCAATAGCAAGCTGTATCTCATTTTCCGGTGAACAGGAAACTACAGAAATTAAATTCTTATTTAAAAATATTGACAGTTGCATCTCATCAGGAATAATATCTAATAATTGCTCGCATCCCGAAGAAGCCTTTATTTTCTTTATCTTAACTTTCTTTCCTAGTTCCAAAATTTTATTTTCCAACTTTCATTTTCATCCTTAATTAAAGAAACAAGTATATCCTTATATATTTTTTCTTCTCCATCATAATAATCAATTAAATCTATTTCTACCAAAGCTATATTGTTTTTAATTTCTACACTATTTATATCTATAGAAACTATATCAGTAACATTGCCCATTTCTTTTTTAAAATTATCCAATGTATTATTTTTTTCATTATCTATATAAATATATTTATATGCACTATTATAATCTTTTTCCATTAGCATATTAAAAAATTCATTAACTACTTCTACTACTCTATCAATCTCTTTATCACTGGATAATTTGCTTGTAATAAAATCTTTAGTCTGCTGCACCTGCGAGCAAGACGTAAAAACAAGACAAAGTAAAAATATTGCTAAAAAAATCACTATATATCTAAAAATTATCTGATACCTGGAGGTAAAAATTTTTACCTCCTCTTTAAAAGCCAAATTACACTTTCCTTCCTATGCCTATCTCAATACTCAAAATCAAGTAAAATTCCATAGCGCAATGTAAAAAAACTATTTACTTTCACCCTCCTTGTCTTTACTTATATTATACTCTTCTGCTCTTATATATCTCTGCCTTTTAATTATTAACAAATTATACTTAATTACCTTAAAACCAATTAAATACAGCTAAATTATAATTGAAAATTTACATTAATTAAAATTCTCTTTAGATTCTTTATGAAAGATATTTTGGGGATTATATCTTATATTTATTTTTCAATTGAAATGCGGGGAAACCTTTGATTGAATTGGTAGCGGGGATAGGATTTGAACCTATGACCTTCGGGTTATGAGCCCGACGAGCTACCAGACTGCTCCACCCCGCAACACTTCTTAATGATTTGAATACTATAGACTATAAAAAATATATTGTATATGCCTTTTTATATCTACTATATATATTTTACGTTCTTACATTATAGTGACGCTCCACAGGACAAGTCCCGTGGCTTCTGTTTAGTTATCTAAACATTCTT
>JAUWCR010000160.1 GCA_030609215.1 Actinomycetes bacterium
GAACCTTCCGCCATTTTTAAAACCCTTTCAACCTCACCGCCAAAGTCAGCATGGCCCGGGGTATCTATAATATTGATCTTTATATTGCGCCAGATCACCGAGGCATTTTTTGAAAAAATTGTAATACCCCGTTCCCTTTCAAGTTCATTGCTGTCCATTATACAGTCTACCGAAGCAACTTCCTTGGTTAATTTTGTTTTAGATTGACGAAGCAGGGAGTCTACTAAGGTAGTCTTGCCATGATCAACATGGGCAATAATTGCTACATTACGAATTTCCATGATTATTAAATCTCAAATTATTCCTGTCGGATAGTACCATTGACTATTTCCGACTTTTATTTTTTTAAAATATCTTTTATGGCTTATTTAAGCTTTAATACCTTAAACCTCTTGCCACATAATTGCAACCTCTATTTTGATTGAAGCAAATTTGATAACTTTTATCATTTTAAAAATAAAAATTTGAAATTTTACAACTTCTATTATTTTTGAAGTTAAAATCTTTTTTTCCAAAGTCTTTTCTTTAAATTACGTACCTTTGTTAAGACTATTGTTACTGCAATAATTATATTTATTATATTAGTTTCTAGCTGTGAAGGTATAACAATTTGTACATAGAATATATGCACTTAATCTTCCACCAATAATTTTAGGCAGTAAAAGGTTGGTAGAGATAAAGTATAGTTTCAAGAAAGAAGACAGTGTAATTACAAAATTATCGTTGAGAGTTTAATTCTTAAAGAAATAGATTTTTCTTTTTCAAAATATCATTAAAAATAATGGTTAATTTTTTTTTACTGCTTGCACTATCAAACTCTTTGAGCCATTTTCTTATATAGGTCTTATCAAAACCAGGATTTTTGATTATTATTGATTTAACGTCTTCTATATCCCTGGGCCTGCCTGCAAATATTTTGTGTATTATAACATCCTCTAATGATGCGAATTTTACAGAAATATCTTTAATATTTATTTTATTAGACCTTTTTATGGCTTGCTTTTCATAGAAAGTTTGAGAAAAAATAAAATCAACCCTGATGCTTGTACCAGTATCTATTTCGGGCAAGACATAGGTTTTCTCAACAAATTTCTTTATATCCTCAGGTAAAGGCAAAAGTCCAATCTTTTTTGTTATATTTAGCAATTCATCTAATTTATCTATATTGACTCCAAGAGTTATATCTATATCTTTTGTTAATCTTGGCTCACCATACAGCAGTACAGCTTGTCCGCCAATTATCATATATGGTATAGATTTTTTGTCTAATTCTTTTGCTATTTTTTTTAAAAGGTTTTCGAACATGAATTTAAAATTCTTGATATTCTAATTTTTACTTCAATGCCATCCATGGGGTTTTTTAGAGGTAGTATACCTAAAGCTTTTGCTTCAAGCCACATAGATTCGTAAATTTTTAATGCATCCTTGTATGACAAAGTCTCTTTTCTCAGCTGTTTATATTCAAATCTTTCTAATAATTCAGTATTTTTTATCATTTCAAAATTATATTTTGATAGTTTTTATATGATATGATTTTTATAATTTTAATTATAGCAAAACAAAGAAATAAAAAAACTAATGTGTTATATATTGTCAAATTCTCTTCTCTTTCTTTTATATATTATTTCATTTATAAGATTAATCAAAAGAACCGGCACAGTAGCGCTTATTAGAATAAGCAGCCAGTGATAAATACCCAGGCTTGCAGTTTTGAAAATAGTTTGAAGGAGAGGAGTATAAATTATTGCTATCTGTAATAGGATGGATGTAATTATTGCAAAGTTTAGATATTTATTTCCAAAGATTCCTTTTCTAAAAATGCCTCTCTCTTCAAATCTAAAGTTATAAGTATGCAGGAGTTGAGAAATAACCAGGGTTGTGAAAACAGAGGTTTGAAAGATTTCACTGCTGTTAAAAAAGTTATGAGTATTGAAAAATAGAGGACCGGTAAAGTATATAAAAAGTGACCCAAGTGTTAATATTAAACCCTGCCACAGGACTGTAATTAATCTTCTCTTGCTCAGGATCTGTTCTCTTTTTTTAGTAGCTTTTCTATCCATAATATTTTTTTCAGGCGGATCTATCCCAAGAGCCATGGCTGGCAGCCCATCTGTAATAAGATTCATCCATAGAATCTGAACTGGAAGCAGCGGGATATACAGCAATCCTGTATCTCCTGTAATTAAATAAAAAATATAGTCACCAATTACTATAGAAATGAACATCAGCAGAACTTCAGAAATGTTGCAGGAGAGCAGGAATAATATAAATTTTTTTAAATTATCATATATTATTCTTCCTTCTTTTATTGCTTTAACAATTGTTGCAAAATTATCATCGGTAAGAATCATATCGCTTGATTCTTTACTTACATCTGTTCCTGCAATTCCCATGGCAAGACCAATATCAGCTCTTTTAAGGGAAGGTGCATCATTTATCCCATCACCGGTCATTGCAACAATATGATTATTTTTCTTAAGGGCATTAATAATATCTACCTTATTTGATGGAGAAACCCTTGCGAATATCTTAATATCTTCAATCTGTTCTTCTAGCTCTTCTTTTGTTAGAGCTGCAAATTCCTCACCATCAATAATTTTATCTCCAGTATCTAAAATATCCAGTTCTTCACCTATGGCTTTAGCAGTAAGCTTATGATCCCCTGTTACCATAATTACTTTAATATTTGCTTTTCTGCATTTCTTAATTGCATTATATACTTCTGGTCTTGGAGGATCTATCATTCCAACCATTCCGCAATAAGTAAGGTTATTTTCTATATCTTTTAGGGTTTTTTCATCGGGTAGACTGTCAAGGTATTTGAAGCCAAAAGCCAAATTTCGCATTGCGCTATTAGCAAGAGATTTATTGATATTTATTATTTTTTCTTTATCCTCAAAGGTTAAATTTTCAATTCTATTATTTTTAATTATCATTTTGCTTTTTTTAACTATAATCTCAGGAGCTCCTTTAGAGAATAATATATAAGAGGGCATGGAGTTGTTTGAACTGTTTTCGGGGTTTACGAGGTAATAATTATCCGGGGAAATTTCATGGATTGTGGTCATCATTTTACGGTCTGAATCGAAAGGCTCTTCTAATTTTCTGGGAAGTTTTAATTCCAGATTTTTTTTATCCACATGGTAAGTGCTTCCCATTTCTAGTAAAGCAATTTCTGTAGGTTCTCCTGTGATTTTAGTACTCTCTTCATCTGGGTAATATGCATCATTACATAATAGGGCATTTTCAATTAATAGCTTCAGGGCAATGCTGCTTTCAAAGTTATCTGTAACCAGAGTATCTTTCTTTTTTCTTAACTTTCTGTTTTTAAATAATTTTTTATACTTAATTTCTTCTTCCAAACCCGAAAATATTTTTTTTACCACCATTTTATTCTCAGTTAACGTTCCTGTTTTGTCAGTACATATAACTGAGACACTTCCAAGAGTTTCAACTGAACTTAGCTTTCTGACTATAGCATTATTTTTTGCCATTTTCTGAACACCAATAGCAAGCGAAACAGTAACTATTGCAGGAAGCCCTTCGGGTATAGCAGCAACAGCAAGAGCAACAGCTACAAGCAGCATTTCGCCAAGTTCATTCCCTTTAAGTATTCCAGAGGCAAAAACTATAGCGCTTACAATAATACATATAATTCCAATTTTCTTTCCAACAGTTTTTAATTCTATTTGTAGTGGTGTTAACTCTTCTTTTTGCTGAACAAGATTTGCAATTTTACCAATTTCGGTATTTCCCCCAGTTTCAACAACTATTGC
>JAUWCR010000182.1 GCA_030609215.1 Actinomycetes bacterium
CCTCAGGTTATAAGGGACAATGTAGGAATACCTATTGAGCTTGCATTGGCTTCTGTTGATACAAGGCTAAGGGAAGAAGGAATAAGGCATAAAGCTTCAGTTATCATAGCAGGCAGTATAAGATCAAGTTCTGATGTTATAAAAGCTATAGCTCTTGGTGCAGATGCTGTATATATAGGCACAGCAGCACTTGTAGCAATGGGCTGTCACCTCTGTCAGAAATGCTATACTGGAAAATGTAATTGGGGCATAGCAACACAGGATCCCTACCTTACCAAGAGGCTTAATCCTCAAATAGGTGTAAGAAGACTAGTTAATTTACTAAAAGCATGGTCTCTTGAGATAAAAGAGATGCTAGGAGGTGTAGGTATCAACGCTATTGAGAGCCTTAGAGGAAACAGGGAACATCTAAGGGGGATAGATTTAAGTGATAGAGAACTTGCTATTCTTGGCATAAAACATGCTGGAGAGACGTGGTGATTACATGAAGAAAATATATATACAAGAACAGTATTGTATAGGTTGCAGACTTTGCGAAATATATTGTCAGGTTAAACATTCAAAAAGTAAAAAAATTATAAAAGCTTTTAAAGAAGAGAAAGCTGATATATTTTCGTCTATTTTAGTAGAAGAGATAGGATATAATTCATTTGCTATTCAGTGTAGACACTGTGATGACGCACCCTGTGTTGAAGCCTGTATATCAGGAGCAATGAGAAAGGATGAGGATACTGGTATTGTTAGCTGTGATTATGATAAGTGTGTTGGATGCTGGATGTGTATAATGGTTTGTCCCTATGGTGTTATAAAGATGGATATTTCAAGAAAAAGAATAGCATCAAAGTGTGATTTGTGTGCTGGCGAAGATATCCCAGTATGTGTTAAAAATTGTCCTAACGAAGCTTTGAAGTTTATAGAGGAAGAAGAAGTTATAGGAAATGAAATAGGTGATAAAACTGAATAATAATACAAGTCATAGAAAGAATAAAATAATTGACTATGTTATTATAGGCAACTCTGCTGCTGGCACTTCTGCTGCAGAAAATATAAGAAAGCTTGATAAAAAGGGAAGTATTATTATTCTAACTTCTGAGGGTTATTTAAATTATTCCAAGCCTCTTATCACTTATTATATTGCAGGGAAAGTTAGCTTAGAAAGAATTAATTTTAAAAAAGAAGAATTCTATAAATGTAATAATATTTATCTTGAATTGGATTCTAGGGTAAAGCATATAGATACGATTAAGAAAATAGTAATAACAGTAAGTGGTAGGAAAATTCATTTCAATAAATTATTAATTGCTAATGGCGGAAAGCCTATTATTCCAGAAATTAAAATTAGGAAGAGTAGTCCCAGGAAGGTAAATAATACAGGGAGATTAGAAAGAAATTTTAACGACAATTTTATTAGTTTAGAAAACCTCAATAATATAAAAGGGATTTACAAGCTGACTACTTTAGAAGATGCAATTAAAATAAAAAAATATATCGAAGAAAAAAAAATTAAGAGTGTATCTATACTGGGAGGTGGATTAATTGGACTTAAATCAGCTGAAGCATTTTTAGAAGTAGGCTTAAAGGTCAATATAATTGAGCTTTCAAATAGGATAATGTCGGCTACATTTGATAAAGAGGCTTCAGATATTATTGAAAATACAATAGAGAGCAAGGGTAGTAATGTATTTACGAATGATACTATTGAAGTGATATATATTAATAAGAAAAAAATTATTAGTTATAAGTTAAGAAGTGGTAAAAAAGTGGAAAGCAGTTTATTAATAATTGCTGTCGGAGTTAAACCGGATACCAGCATAATTAATGATGACAGTATTCAATTAAGTAATGGCATAACCGTGGATAATTTTATGAGAACAACACAGGAAGATGTATTTGCAGCGGGGGATGTAATAAATAGTTATGATATGGTTTTAAATAAAGAAAGAAATATTGCGATATGGCCGCTGGCGGTAAGACAAGGTGCGGTAGCGGGAATAAATATGGCAGGCGGGAATAAGAAATATTGTGGTGGGTTTTTCATGAACTCTATTGAAATTTTGGGAATACCTTCTATTTCTATGGGTATGGCGAATGCAGAAAATGATATGCAAAAAAATGTGAAAATACTTAAAGATTACAATAATGAAAGAAATTTTTATAAAAAAATTATTGTAAAGGAAGATAAAATTATTGGAGTAATTATGATTGGTAATATAGAAAGAGCAGGTATTTATGCTGGGTTAATTAAGAATAAAATTGATGTGTCTAATATTATTGAAGATATTAATGGAGAGGATTTTGGGATAATACAGTTACCACTTAAGTATAGGAAACATATGGTTGTTGGGGAAGGAATAGAAGTATGAATTATATAATAGATTCCAATAATCTAAATTATAAAAGGTTAAATTTAAAAATTAAAAATATTTTAACAAATTTAAGCAGTAATCCTAAGGATATTAAAAATTGTAAAAATGAAAATATAAATATTGATATAAAAAATGTTTTAGGGCAGAGATATATTGGGGATGGTTTGGAAAAAAAGGTTAGCATTAAAATATATGGAACCCCAGGTAATGATTTAGGAGCTTTTATGGATGGTCCGATGATTGAAGTTTACGGAAATGGCCAGGATGGTGTTGGTAATACAATGAATTCAGGAAGGATTATAATTCATGGTATTGTTGGTGACATCTTAGGTTATTCTATGAGGGGAGGAGAAATATATATAGAGAATGATATTGGTTATAGGGGCGGGATCCATATAAAATCATATTTAGATAAAATCCCAGTGATAGTTATTGGAGGAAGTGCAGGGGATTTCTTAGGGGAATATATGTCTGGAGGTATTATTATAGTGATGGGTTTAAATAATAATAAAAAGTTGGATTTACCTTTCAAGAGTAGCAAACAAGTAGTTGGTAATTATACTGGTACTGGGATGCATGGGGGTAATATATATATAAGAGGTGATGTTGAGGAGTATAAGTTGGGGAAGGAAGTCAGGAAGAATATAATCAACAATAATGATAAGAATATTTTAAATAAATATATTGATAATTTTTGCAGTTTTTTTAATATAAATAATAAAATTTCTACTGATGGTTTTTTTAAATTAACACCTTACACCCACCGTCCATATGGTAAGTTATATGCCTATTGA
>JAUWCR010000055.1 GCA_030609215.1 Actinomycetes bacterium
GTTTTTCTTGAACTTAAGCCGCTAAAAAAAGGTGAAGGTTTTAAATTTGAAAATAATATATTTGGCGGATCAATTCCTAAAGGATATATTCCCGGTGTAGAAAAAGGTATAAGGGAGGTATTAAATACAGGAGTATTGGCAGGATACCCAATAGTAGATATTAGCGTTAATTTATATGACGGTTCATTTCATAGCGTAGATTCATCAGAGTTAGCTTTTAAAATAGCTGCTTCCATGGCATTTAAAAAAGGAATGATGACTGCATCTCCAATCATACTTGAACCAATAATGGAAATTGAAGTTACTATTCCTGAAAAGCATATGGGTGATATAATTGGTGATATAAATTCTAAAAGAGGTAAAATAATAACAATGACTCCTGCTGAAAACAGGACACAGATAATAAAAGCTACAATTCCACAATCTGAGTCATTTAATTATTCTGTGGATTTAATATCAATTACTCAGGGAAGAGGTATCTTTAAACAAAAATTTTCCCATTACGAAGAACTTCCTCCAAATCTAGCTAATGATTTAGTTGAAGAAAGGAAGAAACAAAAAGAATGAAAAAAAAATATATTAAATATACTAACTTTTTAGATAGATTTCCATTCATTCCAATAATTATAATATTAATCTTAAGTTTAATTTTATTGTTTGCTTTTAAAAATAAATTTCCGTTTAATTTTTTTTCAGCAACTCAACAACAAGAAGTAGAATCTGAATCTGAGTACACTGTTTTTATTACTTCACCATCAAACAATGAAATATTTAGTTTTATAAACAAAAACGAAACTATCCCTGTAGAAATAAAAGCTAAAGAAGTAGAAAATCTCAATTATAAACTTGTGGTATTGGTTAATGAAACTGAAGAAATAAAAACTTTTAGTACCCCGCCATATGAATTCAACTGGAATCCTAATGAGGCAGGAGAATACGAAATAACAGCAAATCTTTTAGATGAAGATGATAATGTCATATCCGCATCCAATAAAGTCACCTTCTTAGTTGAATATGAAGAAGAAACTGATGAAAGTACAGTTATAAGTATGGATGTTGAGGAAAAGAAAATTAATGCACTGAGCAATGTTCAATATAGAACACAAAATGGCGAACCATTATTTTCGTACAAATGTTATGTGCCGCCATCCATTGATGGAAGTATGAGTGAATGGGAATTTTTTGAAAAATTTTCTAGTTTCAACCCTACCATAAAAAAAGAAAATTATAGCTCTCATACAGATGTTTCCGGAATTTTTTATTCATGCTGGGATGATAATAATTTTTATTTTGCAATTCAGGTAATTGATGATGTATTTAATCAATCATTCACTGGAAATCAAATAAATAAAGGAGACAGCATTACACTTGTTTTTGATACTGAGCTTGAAGAAGATATACAAATCCCATTCCGTAATAGTGATGATTTCCAGATAGATTTCTCACCAGGTACCTTTTCCGGCATATATGCTGAATCATTTATAAGCTGGCCAACAGGTGGACCAGCCAAAGATGCTGTTATGGCTTCTACCCGGCTATCTAATGGATATATTCTAGAAGCAAGCATTCCCTGGTATAATTTTGTAAATTACTCACCACAGGATGAAGATGTTCTAGGATTTACAGTATCCATATTTGATACAGATAATTTGGAATCAACAGAGCTTGTTATATCATCATCCACCAAGTTTGAAATTAATAATATATCTACTTTAGGAACACTTGTATTAATTGATGCTGGCGATATTCAGCAGGAAGAAGAAACAACAGAACCATCCGAAGAAGAGTAGATAAAATATTATTTACAAAATTCCTTTGAACTTTTGTATTTTTTAATTGATAAAAAAAGATACTTAGCAAGATAGGATAAAATAAAAGCTAGCCCAAGTACCATAATAATAGTCGCGCCGGATGCCAGATCAAGTATATAAGAAATCCATAAGCCGCTGATTGTCAAAATAATTCCTGTAGACATTGAAAGAAATATCATTGTCTTAATGTTATTTGTAAATTGTCTGCATATAGCAGCAGGGATGGTAAGAAGTGCTATTACTAAAATTATACCTACAACTTTTATTAGAATTACAACACTTAAAGCAACCATTCCAAGAAGTAGAAAATATAAAAGATCGACTGGTACCCCTGCAACTTTTGAGAATTCTTCATCAAAAGAAATTGCCTTAAATTCTTTATAAAATAAAATTGTTACAACAACAATTATCATATCTAAAACAACCATTATAATTAGATCATTAAATGGAATTGTAAGTATATTTCCAAATAAATAACTAAAAAGATCTGGAGCATATCCTGGAGTTAAATTAATAAAGATTATACCTAACGACATGCCAATCGCCCATAATATCCCAATAGCAGCATCTTCACCCACTTTGGTTTTTTTTGCAATAAATCCAATACCAAAAGCTGCTAGTATGCTGAATGGAATTGCAGTAATAATAGGATCTAATCCTAAAAAGTATCCTAATCCTATGCCGCCAAAAGCAGCATGAGAAATTCCACCGCTTATAAAAACTATTCTTTTTGTAACTACAAATGTTCCAACAATTCCGCAGGCTATATTTATTAATACTGCAGTAATTACTGCATTTTTTATAAATTCATATTGAAAAATTTCCATTATTTCCCATGCCTTCCTAAAACTCTATGGGGTATTCCATGAGCCAGTATCTCAACTGGACATTTGTATGCTTCTGCAAGCTTCCCCAAACTTCCTTCTTTAGAACCATGATAGTATAATTTACGATTTAGACATGCAACGTTTTTAACATAAACAGAAATAGCTCCAACATCATGTGTAATAAAAACTATTGCCATTCTTTTATTCAACTTCACTAACAATTCATAAAAAGACTGAAGCATTTCAGTATCAATATTTGATGTAGGTTCATCAAGTAAAAGTAATTTCGGATTTCTTGCCAGTGCTCGTGCTATAAGCACTCTTTGTAATTGACCACCTGACAATTCTCCAATATGTCTATCCTTTAATTTAAGTATTCCAACAGTGTCAAGCGTATTTATTGTTTCTTTAACATCTTTCTTTGAATATCTTACCATGGTTCCCTTATATCTTCCCATGATTACAACATCAAATACACTTATTGGGAATTCTAAATCAAAGGTTGAATTTTGTGGCATGTAACCAATTAATCTTCTTCCCATTTCAATACTGCTTCCAAAAACTTCTATAATACCTCCACTTGGTTTTAGTAAACCAACTATCAATTTGAGCAGTGTAGTCTTGCCGCCTCCATTTGGACCAATTATTGCCAGAAAATCATTTTGCCAGACAGAAATATTAATATCTTCCAACACAGGTACGCCAGTATAATAAAAGAATAAATCCTTTATTCTAACAATTATCTTATCTTTATTATATTTAATATTTTGTATTTTTTTACTTTTAATATTTTCCACCTTGACTCTGATAATTTTTCGCAATCACCTAAGTTCACTCTAATATATCTTTAAATACCTTGGTTACCTTAGAAATATTATTAACATAATCTTTTTCAAGCGGGCTTATAAGTACAACTGCCCCGCCTATCTCACTAGCAATAACTTCAGCACTTTTAGTACTGATTTCAGGTGAAGCAAAAATAATTTTTATATTATTTTCTTTTGCCTGCTTTATAAAATTCACTAAATCTTTTGGGGAAGGCTCCTTACCTCCTTCCTCAACAGGTATTTGCTCCAAATTATAATCTCTTGCAAAATAAGACCATGCTGGATGGTAAACCATTATTTTTCTTTCTACTTTCCCCAAAAGAGCCTGGGTTATTTCATTATACAACTTATCCAGTTCCTTTAAGTAATTCTCTTTATTATCTTTGTAATATTTCTTATTTTCTGGATCTACCCTAACCAGTCCATTATATATATTTTCTACCATTATTTTTGCATTTTTAGGTGAAAGCCATATATGAGGATCAAATTCTATTAACTCTATTCCACTAGAACAATCAACTATAATCATTTCTTTATTAAGTTCAACTATCTTATCTATCCAATTTAGCTCAAATTCAATACCTGAACCAACCTTTACATATATTTCTGCCTTACCTACATCTTCCATTTGGCTTGGTTTAGGCTCATAAGTATGAGGACTTGCTCCTGGAGGTACCATTACTGCTACATTAACTTTACCTCCCCCAACCTTTTCTACAAAATCAGCCTGGGGAAGAATACTCACCACTACCCCAATCTTTTGCTTTCTAGCTTCTTCTTCATACTTTTGAGACGTACACGAAAATATTCCAAATGAAAAAAATAATATTGTTACGAATATTACCAGTATTATCTTATTTAATAATATTTTTATCTTCACTCTTTTTTATTTTTTATTAAATAATTGAAAAATTGTATTTTAACTAGCTATTCATTCGCGCACTTACTGCATATACCTGTCAATGCAAGTTTATGGCTTATATCTTTAAAATTCTTTACATGGGAAAAATTACTTGTGCAGGGTATGCATTCGATATATCCACATTTTCTACAGATTATATGATGATGATGCTTTTTTGATATGTAATAATAAGCCTCTCTATTAATTTCCTCTTCAAAAACAATATTTAATTTCTTAAAAATATTTAATGACCTATATATTGAGGACAAATCAATTTTATATCCTAAACTCCTATAAATACTTTTAGCAGTTAATGGCATGGACTGACTTTCTAAAAATTTAATAATTTTAGTCCTTGGTTTTGTAAGTTTGTACCCTGATTTTTGGACTATTTTTAAATAATTGTTCATAACCACCCTCGCTTTTCAAACTAACACAATATAAATATAATTGCAAATGATTTGCAATTACTTATTTATTACTTGTTTACTATTGATAAAAATTTTAGAATTATTAAAATGGTTAAATTATTTGTTTTAGTTACAATAAATATAAAATATTAAAAAGAATTTATTAAAATTGAACAATAAAACGAAAAAAAGTACTGGAAACTCTAACAATTCCTCTAATACTTACAGAATTAGCATTTCTGGGATTGTTCAGGGAGTAGGTTTTAGGCCGTTTATATATAGATTGGCTAAAAAGAATAATCTTTCCGGTACTGTAACCAATACAACCGAAGGTGTATCTGTTAAATTAAATGTCAGCAGTAAAGAAGAGTTAAATAATTTTATTTCGCAAATAAAATCTTTAAAGCCGCCACCTGCCCTGATAGAAAAAATAAAATATGAAAAAATTCCATCCCAAGATTTTTCTGACTTTGTAATTACAAAAAGCACAGAAACAGCTGAAAAATTCCAGCTAGTATCACCTGATATAGCAACCTGCAGTAACTGCATAGAAGATATTAATAATAATCATAATAAACGAAGGTATTATTATCCTTTCACTAATTGCACCAATTGCGGCCCAAGATTTACAATAATTAAAAAAATGCCTTATGATAGGCCAAATACAACAATGAGCAAATTTAATCTCTGTCCTGAATGCAAAAACGAGTATTTAGATGCTCGTGATAGAAGATTCCATGCACAACCAAATGCATGTATTAAATGTGGTCCAAAGCTTCTGCTTGTAGATAAAAAAGGAGAAATAATAGATGATAAAAAACCTATTATAAGTGCATCTCGTAAAATAAAATCAGGCTTTATTATTGGATTAAAAAGCCTTGGCGGATTTCAAATCGCATGTGATGCAACTTCAGGTAAAACTGTTAAAGAACTAAGAAAGAGAAAAAAAAGACCATTCAAACCATTTGCAATAATGATTGGAAATACTGATAAAATAAAGAATTATTTTCATACAAGTAAAAAAGAACTTAAAAGCCTTTCTTCATCAAAGGCGCCAATTATCCTTTTAAAGAAAAGAAACAATAAATATCCTGTATCAGGGTACATTTCTTTTAACAATAAGTTTGAAGGTGTTATGATTCCCTACACACCCATGCACCATTTATTGTTTAATCATATAAGCATTCCTCTTGTGATGACAAGCGGAAATATAACAGAAGAGCCAATTGCACACACAAATGAAGAAGCATTTGATAAGTTAAAGAATATTTGCGATTTCTTTCTAATTCATGATAGAGATATTTACTCCAGGTATGATGATTCGGTTATTAAAATAGTAAATGGTAAGGAAATGATTATTAGAAGAGCAAGAGGATATGCACCTTATCCCGTTAAGTTTGATAAAAATATAGGAAATAAAATAATACTGGCTGTAGGAGCACATGAAAAAAATACATTCTGCTTCATAAAAAATAATTATGGTATTGTTAGCCAGCATATAGGCGATCTTGATAGCATCGATTCCTTAGAATTTTTTAAGTCCACATTAAAAAATTACAAAAAGCTTTTTAATATAAATAGTATCAATATAATAGCTTATGATAAACACCCTGATTATACTTCAACTAAATTTGCAAAAAGAATAACACATACTTTAAGTAAAATAAGTATCCAGCATCATAAAGCACACATAGCCAGCGTAATTGCTGAAAATAGAATATCTGGCAAAGTTTTAGGTTTTGCATGGGATGGAACTGGTTATGGAGATGATGGCAAGATCTGGGGAAGTGAAATATTTACAGTCGATAGCAATATGAATTTTAACCGAATGGGCCACCTGTCAGAAAAGATACTGCCAGGCGGGGAAATAACCATAAAAAAACCTTACAGAATGGCACTTTCATACCTTTATAATTACTGGAGAGAATATATTATAAATAGTAATAATAAAGAAAACACTGACAATTTTACTAAATATGTTTTTAACAATTTTCCTTTTTATAAAAAAATTATACAGCCGCTTGAAATTAAGATACTCCAGAGCCAGCTTGATACAGGATTTAACAGCCCTGTTACTACCAGTATGGGGAGATTTTTCGATGCTGTAAGCTCAATTTTAAATTTAACCCACCACAGCAGCTATGAAGGTGAGGCAGCTATTAACTTAGAAATGGCTGCAGATGAAAGCATTAAAGAAGACTATGATTTTAAATTAATTGACACAGAAGGAAAAATTATCATTGATGATTTATATATTTTTAACCAGATAATTAAAGATACTCAAAATAATATAGCTAAAAACATTATATCTTCTAAATTTCACAATACATTAGCTAATGTTATACTAAAAATCAGTAAAATTATAAATAAAAAATATGGCATTAAAAACATTGCATTAAGCGGCGGTGTCTTTCAAAATAACTTACTTTTAAATAAATGTTATAATATCATTCAAAGAAATAATTTTAAATTATTCTCTAATTTTAAAGTCCCTGTAAATGATGGAGGCATATCGTTAGGCCAGGCTTATTTAGCTGCTTGTAAATTCTATTTCAATAAAGAGGGGAAATAAATATGTGTTTAGCAGTTCCTGCCAAAGTTAACAAAATAAATAAAAATACTGCCGAGATTGAAAGCTTTGGTGTAAAAAAGGAAGTAGACATAACATTGATTCCTGCTGTAAAAATTAATGATTACGTCATCGTCCATGCAGGTTTCGCAATTCAAATTGTTGACAAAGAAGACGCTCTGATAACACAAGGATACTTTAAGGATTACTTTAATGAATAGCAAGGTTAAAAAACTAATTGAATCTATTAGTAAACTAAGTCCTAAAAAGCAGATAAATATAATGGAAGTTTGCGGTACTCATACAATGGCAATTTCCAGAAGCGGTATCCGCCAATTAATTCCACCCAGCATCAATCTTATCAGCGGACCAGGATGCCCGGTATGTGTAACTCCAATAAATGATATTGACTGGATAATTGAAATCATCAACAAATACAGCACTACTATTTTTACTTTTGGAGACATAATAAGAGTCCCAGGCTCAGATTCAAGTCTATCATTTGTAAAATCTACAGGCAGTGAAATAATTATTTGCTACTCGCCAATTGATGCCATTAATTTTGCTAAAGATAATCCTTATAAAAAAATCATTTTCTTAGCAATCGGATTTGAAACTACCATCCC
>JAUWCR010000127.1 GCA_030609215.1 Actinomycetes bacterium
CAGTAGCTAAATTTTTAACCGGATGATTACCTCCATGATGACCAAATTTAAGTTTATAAGTACTGGCACCAAGAGCTAAAGCCATTAACTGATGACCCAGGCATATTCCAAATATTGGTTTTTTATAAACCAATTTTGATATATTTTTTATTGCGTATTGCACTGCCGCGGGATCACCGGGGCCATTGGAAAGTAGTATACAATCTGGGTTATAATTTAATATTTCATCTGGTCCTGTAATGGAAGGAACAATAATAATTTTAAACCCTGCATTATCAAGACAACGTAAAATATTTAACTTTATGCCAAAATCTAAAGCAACAATAGTATATCTATAATCTTTTTTTCGACTATTATATATATATGGCTTATCGCAAGTAACATATTTAACAAGATCTCTTCCAATAATCTCGGGGTATTTGTTCAATTTTTCTATTAATTTGTCAGTATTTTTAGTTTTGGTAGAAATTATTCCCTTCATTGCTCCTTTAAGTCTTATGTGTTTTGTTAATTTCCGTGTATCTATTTCAGATATTCCAACAATTCCATACCTTTTTAAATAAGATTGAATACTTTCTTCTGCTCTCCAATTGCTATAATCATTAAAATATTCTCTAACTACAAAACCTTTAACATGCACCTTACTGGATTCAACATCTTCGCTATTTACCCCATAATTGCCAATCTGGGGATAAGTCATAGTAACAATTTGCTCACAGTATGAAGGATCTGTTAATATTTCCTGGTAACCCATCATAGAAGTATTAAAAACTACTTCCCCAATAACTTCACCACTGGATCCAAAGCCTATTCCTTTAAAAATCTCACCATCTTCAAGCATTAATATTGCTTTCAAATTAAAATAATCCTTACCTTCTTAGTTAATCAATAATAATATATTCTTTTATTCATATATCTTACTAATCATTTTTAAAAACCAATTTTCCATTATTTATTGTATAAACTACTTCACCAAAAAGACTCTCTCCGATAAATGGGCTGTTTGCACTTTTAGATATAAAATCCTGCTTTCTAATTTTATTGATTTTATCTGGATTAAAAATTGTGATATCTGCTTTATTTCCAATCTTAAGACTCCCGGACTCTATATCTAATATATTTGAAGGTGATGATGTAAAAAGTGATATTACATCTGGCAGTTTAATTCCTTCCTGTTTATACAACTTTGTATAACAGGCACTAAATAATGTTTCCAGGCCTATCGCGCCAAATGAAGCTTCTTTAAATGTAGTATTTTTTTCAGTTTCAAGATGCGGTGCATGATCACTTGCAACTGCATCAATTACACCCTCCTTAATACCGGCAATTATAGCTTTCCTGTCCTCTTCACTTCTTATTGGAGGCTTTACTTTAAAATTAGTATTAAAATCAGTCAGACAACTATCATTGAAAAATAAATGATGCGGTGTTACATCACAGGTTATATTTACATCATTTTCCTTGGCCTTCTTAATCATCTTTACTGAATTTTTAGAACTAACATGTGTTATATGAATCCTTGCACCTGTATATTTTGCAAGTATTATATCCCTTGCTACAACTAAGTCCTCACTCAAATACGAAATCCCATCAAGTCCAAGTTTGGATGAAAAATAGCCTTCATGCACCAAACCATATTCAGAAAAGCTATAATCTTCTTCATGTAAAATTAGCAGTAATTTAAACTGCCTGGCATATTCCATAATCTCATACATAATCCTTGAGTTTGCAACGCACCTTCCATCGTCTGATAAAGCTATAGCTCCTGCTCTTTTTAATATGCCAAATTCCGTAATTTCCTTTCCCTTGATTTTTTTAGTCATTGCTGCAATTGGAAATATTTTATAGTCAAGTTTTGCGGCACTCTCAATAATATATTTAACCAGATGTTCGCTATCTATGGGCGGTTCAGTGTTAGGCATGCATGCAATAGCAGTAATACCTCCTTTAAGTGCTGCACTTATACCACTCTTTATATCCTCTTCATCTTCGTTACCGGGATCTCTTAAGTGAACATGCATATCAACAAATCCAGGAGAAATTATAAATCCTGATGCATCAATTACAAAAATATCATTTTTATCAGCTATATCTAAATTTTCAAACTCTATTTTTTTATCAATTTTTGAAATTCTTCCTTCTTTTATAAAGATATCTGAATCAAATTCTTTTTTTCTAACAGGGTCGATTACTTTCCCAGATTTTATTAATATATTTTTATATTCACTTAAATTATTTTTCATTTTTTACCAACATATATATCTACATAATAAATAAAACACCAAACTACTGGCTCTACTGCCCAAGTAGTAAATAAAGCAATGCCATCCTTACTGCCACTCCATAGGTTACCTGGGTATTAATTAGTAATCTATCTGAACCTTTGCCACTTAAATTCATTACTTCTTCACTAATTTCTATCCCCCTGTTTACAGGACCTGGATGCATAACTATAGATTCTTTTTTCATTTTACTGACTCTATCCATATTTAAACTCAGATATTCATTATATTCCCTTACAGAAGGATAAAGTTCCCTATTATGTCTTTCGAACTGCATCCTGAGCATATATATGACATCAACCTCTCCAATTACATCATCAATATTATTCTTAATATCAACATTAAAATAATCCATATTTTCAGGCAGCAGCATGGGTGGGGATACTACTGATACATCAAATCCTACTTTTTTAAATAATTTAATATTTGATCTTGCTACCCTGCTGTTTAAAATATCTCCGACTATAGCAACTTTTACTTTTTTAAAATCTTTAAATCTCTTTTTAATAGTATGTAAATCAAGTAATGCTTGAGTAGGGTGCTCATTTTTCCCATCCCCTGCATTAATAACTGGAATATTAGTTTTTATAAAAATAAATTTAGCAGCTCCGCTATCTGGATGCCTCACAATTATTAGATCGACTTTCATTGCTATTATTGTTTTTACTGTATCTATTATTGATTCACCTTTTTTTAGGCTGCTTGCCGGTGCTGAAAAATTTACTAAATCTGCATTCATTCTTTTTGCAGCTAATTCAAAAGATGTTTTTGTTCTGGTACTTGGCTCAAAAAATAAATTAATTATAGTCTTACCTCTGAGAGTTGGGACCTTCTTCAAATCTCTTCCCAATACCTCCAGAAAAGAATCTGTGTTACTTAAAACTAAATCAATATCTTCCAAACTCAAATCTTCTATATTTAATATACTTTTAACACTTAACATTTTTTTAAATTAAATACGCTTTATTTTATTAATTGCATTATCAATCATATTTTTTCACAAATTGTTACTCTATCAATACTATCTACTTCCTTTAATTTAACATCAACAAATTCATCTTCTGATGTAGGTATATTTTTCCCAACATAATCTGCCCTAATAGGCAGCTCTCTATGGCCCCTATCAATTAACACTACAAGTTGTATTGACTTTGGCCTTCCAAAATCAATAATAGCATCCAGTGAGGCTCTAATAGTCCTTCCTGTATACAAGACATCGTCCACAAGGATAATATCTTTATCTACTATCTCGAAAGGTATGTCAGTAATTTCAACCTCAGGCTTAATCTTTTTTCCAATATCATCCCTGTAAAATGTAATATCAAGTTTGCCCACTTTAATATTGCTCTTTTCTAAATCATCAATACTTTTAGATATTCTTTTTGCAAGAGGAACACCTCTTTTCTGAATACCTATAAAAACTAAATTCTTACTTCCTTTATTTCTTTCAAGTATCTCATGCGAAATTCTTTTTAGTACTCTGTCAATATCAATTTCATTTAGAATTAATGCTTTTTCTTTTAATGTTTTTTCTTTCATTTTATTATAAAAAAATTACAATAAAAAAAACCTTCCTACCATAATAGCAAGAAGGTTTTAAAAATAATTAAATTTAAATATTTATTATATATTTTCCCCAACTTATCCTTTTAGCCTCTCTGGACTATTTTAAAGGTAAAATTTTCCTATTAAATTTTTTATACCTTTGATACTATATGAAATTTTTAAAAAAAAAACAAGATAAATTAAAAAATAAATTTATATTAAAAATTTTATATTAAAAATTTATATTGACATAATTATTTAATATATTAAAATTTTCACTTGTAATAAAATTAAGATACTTTAAAATTAGAATACTTTTAAACAGTTTTTTATTTAATCTTAAAAATTAAAAACAATTTATAATTAGGAAAGGGAGAACTAGAAAGTGGGAAATAAAAAAATGAAAATAAAATTATCAGTACTAATAACAATTATAATCTTTACCCTCTCATTTATTCTGCTAATCCCATGTGCACTTTTTGCACAGGAAGAAGCAGCAGATGAAGCGACGGAAGAAGAAACAGAAGAAATTGAAGAAATTGAAATTCCAGAATCAATAGAATTTGATGTAACTTTTCCTGAAATTCAAGCCAAATCAGGTGAGACTTTTGAATTTCAAACAGATATTTTATATATTGGTACTGAAGAATATACCTTTGACTTACTGGCAGAAGCTCCAACAGGATGGTATGCAGCAGTTACACAAGCATATGCAGCTACCGAGATATCTGCAATTAAGTTAAAACCTGGTAAAAATGAATCTATTAAAATTTATGCAATCCCGCTTGTACAGATGGATCCCGGCGAATACGACATAGTTGTGACAATTTCCAATGAAGAATTAGAGTTAGAGAATTCTATAGAGTTAAAAGCGATAATAACTGCATCTTACGAACTCAGCCTAACTACAAAAAGCGGCAGATATGATACAGATGTATCTTCGGGAAAAGATAATCACTTT
>JAUWCR010000010.1 GCA_030609215.1 Actinomycetes bacterium
GGGAAGCTGCAAGAAATACCTTCTCCGGCATGGCGGGTTCCTTTAAAGGAACCTCACTTGGAGAAAAAGCAATTTTTTGGCAGGCAAAATGCTGCAATAAAATTGGAGAAAACGACCAGGCAATTCAGCTGTATAAAAACATAATTAACCTAAACAGCTTTTCTTATTATACTTTTGCCTCAAGGAAAAATCTTGAAGAATTACAAGAACAAGTACAAATTCAGCAAATTAACACTTCAGCATATCCGCACAATCCTGAAATTGCTAAAATAATTCCAGATGTTTATAAGAATTTAGAAATTGATGGAAGTGAAAATCATGAGGATATAAACCATATCGAAAAAGCAAAAGAGCTATTGCAGCTTGAGCTTTATACAAGCGCATCCCTGGAAATAGAAGCAGGCAGTACTGAACTTGAAAAAGATTCGGTGAAAATCCTTGAGGTATCAACACTATACCTTCTGGCAAAAGATTACATCAGTTCACAAAAACTTATAAGTAAATATTATTCCACACTCAAATCAGATCTAAGCAGCCCATATAAAGACTATTTTTATTACCTTTCCTATCCCTATGGCTACAGGGATTATGTTGATTACTATAGTGCTCAAAATAATATAGATCCTTTATTTACACTTGCAGTAATAAGAGAAGAAAGCAGATTTCAGCCTGAAGTCGGCTCATTTGCAGGAGCATTAGGTCTTATGCAGATTATACCATCTACAGGACAGGGTATTGCCAATCAAATAGGAATATCCGACTTTGACAGCAGCATGCTACTTGACCCTGAAACCAGTATAAAGATGGGGACCTTTTACCTAAGACAACAGTTAAATAGTTTTAGTGAAAATAAATTTTATACATGCGGTGCTTATAACGGCGGTCCTGGAGCTATGAGTAAATGGATTGCAAGTCGAGGCAATAAAGATATAGACGAATTTATAGAAAACATACCATATGATGAAACCAGAAAATATATAAAGAAAGTAATGGGAAGCTATTATTTTTATCAGATTCTGTATCCATAATTCATAATTGCTCTAGATATAATAGAAAAACATAAAATGTAGTGCCGTGAAATTTAGCATTTGAACTTAAATTTTCATTTTAATCATTTTAACAATTGACAAAATATTATTTAATGTTCTATAATATAGTACAGTTGTCCTATAAATTAGAACGAAGAAGAGGAAACATGTTAATACCAGTAAAAAGAAAAAAAATATTAGAAGTTTTTTTAAAAGATCCTTTCAAAGAAATACACCTTAGAGAAATTGCTCGCTTGTCAAAAGTTTCATTAAATAATGTGGACAATTCGATGCGTTTATTCATGAAAGATAATATTTTTATGAGGCGAGATGTTTCTAACATGACCTTTTTCATGCCTAATTTGGAAAATGAAACTCTTTTAAAAATTTTTGAATTATTAGAACTAGAGAAGAAAAAAAATTTTTATTATAAAAATAAAAATATTGCTAGATTATTGCAGGAATATACAAAAAATGTAATAGACTTATCAAATAATAAAATCCAATCGGTGATACTTTTTGGCTCAGTAGCAAGAGGTGAATGGAACAAATATAGCGATATAGATATATTAGCAATTGTTCCAGAGAAGGATAAAGATATAATTACAGTATTAAACGAAGCAAAAATAGATGTAAGTCCGCTATTAGAGATAAGACCAATAAGTACCACAATTAAAAATTTTATAGAAGGTTTTAGAAAAAAAACTGAATTCTACGATGAACTTTGGAAAGACAGAGTAGTCTTATACAATGAATTTCTGTTTTGGCAGATGATTAAAGAAGGAGGGAAATTACATGCCTAAATATATTGATAAAGTTTTACATGAATGTTTTCATCCCAAAAAAGGCAAATCTAATCTTAGAAGGATACATATGAATATTGAAAGAGGAAAACAGCATATTAAAAAAGCACATAGTAATTTGCGAGCTATGAAAATAATGTTTGATAATAATTTATTTGATTGGACAATTATTTGTGGATACTATGCTATGTATCACGCCTTATTAGCATCATTATTTAAAATAGGTATCGAGGCTACAGCTCATTATTGTGCTATAGCAGCCTTTAAAAAATTTTATATTGATCGTGGTAAAGTAAAATCAGAATATATTAACTATATTAAAAATGCAAAACAGCTTGAGAAAAAATATTCAGAAGTTTTAGATAAAGCTCAAGAAAACAGGATCATCGAACAATATGGTGTTGATATTCTTAGTAATGATGATGCTGAACAGATTATAGAAGGTTCAGAGGATTTTGTTCTTAAAATAGAAGAAATATTAGCTGAATAAATGAGATTTTTATTGTAATTTTAATATTTTAGTGACTTCTGATTGGATATTCTGGCGAAATCGGACACCCATTCTGGTTTTCAACGGACAGTAAATAATTATTTTAATGAACACCTCTAAAACTAATCCATATCTCCATAATACACTATACAAAAACTAAAAAGATTCTGTCAATAAAATTTATGTCTCCATAGTTGCCTCCTTTGCTTTAAATACCTTCCTCAAAGTGTCCCCATTTAGCTCAATCCTATAGGAGCTATTTATCAGCCTGTCACATATGGCATCGGCAATGGTGGGGTCTCCTATCATCTCATGCCAGGAGGAAACAGGAAGCTGGCTGGTAATGATTGTCGACTTTAAACCGTGCCTGTCCTCAAGAAGTTCAAGAAACATTAGCCTTGAAGCCGTATCAAGCTTGCAAAGCCCAAAGCCAAGTCTTGAAGATTTTTTTGAAAGCAACTAACCCAAACCGACAACTAGTTTATCAGAAATATGGGCCTCAGAATCTCCTGAGAATATTACATTACAGGATGTAATAGAATAGGATATTTGCATACCATGAGATCAGAAAAATAAATAAACTACAAATGGTACCTGGAGAAGTCCAGAAAGCTTAGAGCAATTTCTGATAAATAAAAATATCGGGAATTTCATCCAATAAATTGATCGATCAATTCAGGCAGGCGGTCAACCAGGTAAAATGGTATTGATAGAAGCTCATATTTCTGTCCTGAAAATCTGTATGTTTCAACTTTTAAGCTGTCCCAGGATATTCTTACAAGAATAACGTCCTTATTAGAACTCCTCATACTAAAAAGCGATCTCATTTTTAAGATATTACCTGATTTAACTTCAATACCGACCAGCTTGGAGCCATGCTGAATACAAAAATCAACCTCAGCGCTTCCTTCAGCTCGGTTTTTTGCCCAGTAATAAAATTCTATTTGTTTATGGACACCTCCGGCAATTATGCTTTGCCCTACAATTTGTTCCATTATTTTACCTTTATATCCCCCTGTAATTAATTCTTTATAGGCATTATTGATAAAATTTACCAGCCCTATATCAAGCCAGATCATTTTCTTTGGGCGCTTTGGTTTAGGTATAATGGGCAATCTGGTTGAACTAACTGCCATGACCTGTCTTAACAGCATTACTTTTTCAACAGTATGGACAGCTTGAGACATTTCACGGCTGCGGTAAGAAGATCCACCAAAATTTTCATATTTAAAAAGTGAACCTGCCACTCTGGCGCCATATTCAATAACCTGTTCTAAATATTTATTTTCGCTATTTGATCTGGAATATTTTCTGATATCATCGATATATGCAGTATGGAGCCGGTTTAAAATAGTCTTTACTTCATCATAACTGCCTGTATTTATATAACTATTTACAACTTCAGGCATTCCTCCGACGACTAAATAATCTCTATATAAATCGATTGTCAGATCTTTAAAATCAAACGGATTTCCCAGTTCAATATTCTTAAGAGATTGAAGCAGTGCGGTCTTTTTTTTGGCCTCTAGATACTCAAAAAAGGTCATTGGATATATATATTTATAGTCAACCCTGCCCACAGGCATTGACCAGCTTTTATCAATTTTTGCTTCCAGCAATGAACCGGCAGCCATAATATGCAGTTGCGGTTTTTCTTCAGAAAAAAACCGTAAAAGCCCCATGATATTTTTTGATTCCTGAATTTCGTCAATGAAAAGCAGAGAGTTTCCCGGGAGTGCATTTTTATCAAAGAAAATAGATATTCTTTTTAAGAAATCCTCAACACTGATTGCTTTATCAAACACTGTCAGCTGGTCTTTTTTTTCCAGGTTAATTTCAATTACCTGGTTGAAGTTTTCCTGGCCAAATTTTCGAATAACACTTGTCTTACCTACCTGCCTTGCTCCGCGTAAAATCAGTGGTTTTCTGATAGGGCTTTTTATCCACTTTTTAAATTCTATTTCAATATTACGATTAAACATAGTACCATTATATTACATATAATGTAATAAACAAGTACTAATTATAAACATCAGTTCTGAAGAATGATTATTTTAATTTTGATACAAAACAGGATTTACTAAAAAGCATAATGTTATAAGTGTATTTAAAGTTCCCCTTTGGGGAATTTGAGCAGAGTACTAAAGGTACGAAGCCAGAGCAGTTGGTAGATTTTTGTTTACAAATTTGCAAACATTTAAAATTTAAATTAATCTTAGCACAAGCAGCCAGACAGATATTGTTAAAGCTGACAATATTGTAGTTAAAATAAGAGCAGAAGATATTAATTTAGAATTAGAGTTGTATTCTTTACCCATAACAAAAGTCATTACAGCCAGCGGCATTGAAAATAATATAACAATCACATTTCTATCAAAACCATCTACCCTAAATATAAATATGCAAAGTAAAAGCGCTACTAAAGGCAGGAGTATCAGCTTAGCAAAACTAATATATGATAACAGCTTTATATTATTCCTGATATGGAAAAATTTAAAAGAGGCACCAATCGACATTAATGCTACTGGTACTGCCAAACCAGATAAAATATCTAAAACATTAAACATTGGTGCTGGTAAAATAAAATTAAAATAAGATACAACTATCCCTAATGCAACTGCGATCATTATCGGATCCAGAACCAGACTTAATATTATCTTCTTTAATCTTACTTTCTCTTCATTTCTATCATGCATCATAAAAATTATTATTGTTAAGGCAATATTAACTGGAATTAAAAAAGCAATCACAATGCTGGCTTTAGCAATAGCCAGACTACCGAAAGCTGCCAGCACAATAGGAAATCCCATAAATGTCATATTGCACCTAAAAGTTGAGACAATTATAGCTCCTTTTGTTTTATTATCAGTCTTAAATAAATAAGTGGATAAAAAAATTAGCAATATAACTATAATATATGTTGTATATATTATTTTTATTATGTCAAAACTAAATATATCCGAAAACTTATACCTTGTTATGCTTAAAAATATTATTGCAGGCATGCCGACATTATAGGCAAGCCTATTTAAAACTATTACAGAATCTTCCTTTAAAATGCCTTTCAGCCTTATAAAATATCCAAGTGCAATAATTATGAATATAGGACCTGTTATACTTAAAATTTCTAGTAACAATCCAAAAAAACCATTCATCTGCTTTCCTAAACCTCCATATTAATAGAATCACATATCTTTACCAAGCATGCTCTTCTATCTGCTCCTTTAATAGAATCTGCAACTTCTTTTGCTTTCTCTAAATAGTAATCAAATTTCTTTCTTGCAATCCTTACAGCACCAGTTTTAGATATCATATTTATAATTTTTACAACTTCCTTATCTGTTATTTTTTGCTTACTTAAAATCGGGCTGGCAATCTTTTTAAACTCTGTATCCCTTAAAGCATATATTAAAGGAAGGGTAACATTACCCTGTTTTATATCATTACCGGCAAGTTTGCGAACTTTGCCTGCTAATCTATCAGGATTTATATCTAAAAGATCATCATTTATCTGAAAAGAAATTCCTAAATATTCTCCAAATTTTTTCATTCTTTCTATATCTTCCTTAGTAGAATTAGAAAGTATTCCGCCTAAAGCACAACTTAGCTTAAACAATGAAGAAGTTTTTTCACCTATTTTTTTAAAATAAATTTCTGTATTTTGCTTTAAATCTTTCTTAGTTTTTAACTGATCAAATTCTCCCTTAACAAGATTTTGAGAGGCAGCAGACATTTCTCTTAATATTTCAGAACTATTATACTTATTAAGAAGACAAAATGTATGCGTAAACAGGTAATTGCCTACAAATTTCGCCGTTTCTTTATCATATATATTATGAATTGTTTTTTTCCCTCTCCTCAAAAACGATCTATCAATTACATCATCATGTATAAGCGATGCTGTATGAATGATTTCTATTGAAGCAGCTGCAGGCAGTAAATAATCTATATTATAATTTTTATTCTTTGCACAAACTAAAAATAGTATAGGCCTTATTCTCTTACCCTTAACCATTAAAGTATTCACTATAGCTTCTTTCAATATCCCATCCAGGCTGTCAGCAAATTCTAAAAAGAATTTTTCTAATTTTTTTATATCTTTTACTAAAAAATTAAAAATTTTTAATTTTTTTATCACAGAAATTTTCCTTTTAAATATAAATCCCTATCAGTGATTTGAAATTATTCTTCAGCCATTCCGGCTTAAATTTGGATACACGATTATCCACTTTACTTTTAATAAAGTTTCTTCTATCAACCATGTGATTTATGTTGACAATATCAGGATATAATTTAGAAATTTGCCTAAAGAAAACTTCTAAATCTTTAAAAATCTTAAATAAAGTAATTTCATTAATGATCTCATATGGCATACGCAAATATCCTGCACTCCTATAATCATAGAATATTCCCCATCCCATCATAAAAGAATCTTTGGTTAAGGAGCTTATGCCTGAGATTAAAGTTGTATCTTTAATTATTTCACTTATAAATTCTTTTTTCTTCTTCAGAGTATTTACAAGCTTTTGATGAAGCAGCAGCCTGTTTTTGTGAATGGCTTTAAGTGAATCTAAAATACCATTAAAAATTATATAATCACCATATTTGAGCAAATAAATAATAGATCTGGAATATAATATATCTCCAAAAAGAAGGTTGGGGATATATCTTCTCTCATACTTTTCTGTATCTTCTTTATTTCTGTATTTTTTTATAAAATTATCTGCACTAAAACTATGAAAAGAAGTGCCTATCGCTAAAATTTCAATTCCTGCCAACAAATTTGTGAGTCTTTTTCGAAAGCTGCCAGAATGTATTGGAGATTTTTTATCATAAGGATTTATAAACGATAACAGATTTTGACTGTATGCTAACTGAGGGTTATAATGCTTTTTTATATTGTGAGGAAACAATACAGAAACAAATTTTATTTCTTTCTCTACAATCTGCCTGACGTGTTTTTTAATTGTTATAATTTTTTTTGAATTTTCAATCGTTTTATCTTTTATCCCATACTCTCTTTGCCTTACCCTGGCTTCTGACAATAGTTTTTGGTTCTTTTAAACTAACCTTTATTCTAATACCAATAGCTGAATATAGCTTAGCCTCTATAGATTTTTCAAAATCTTCAAGATCCATAATTTTTTCATGAAAAATCTTCTCAGATACTTCAACCCATACTTCTATTTTATCCATATAATCTTTTTTATACAAGACTATTAAATAGTGCGGCTCCAGGTCATCTATATTCATAAGAACCTCTTCTATCTGAGATGGGAAGACATTCACTCCCCTTATAATAAGCATGTCATCAGTTCTTCCCATTGGTTTTGCCATTCTTACAAATGTCTTACCACAACTGCATTTCCCATCTATTAAATATGATATATCCTTGGTTCTATACCTTATTACTGGAAATGCTTTTTTAGTAAGAGAAGTAAACACAAGCTCCCCTTTTTGTCCAATCGGAAGTACTTTTCCAGTTTCAGGATCAATTACCTCCGTCAGAAAGTGGTCTTCATTAATATGCAATCCATCCTGCTGCAGACATTCACATGATACACCCGGGCCAATTACCTCACTTAAACCATAGCTGTCCAGAGCTTTTATGTTGAGCCTTCCTTCAATTTCACCTCGCATGGATTCTGACCATGGCTCAGCGCCAAGAAAACCCAACTTCAGTTTTAGTTTGCTAAAATCAATATTTGTTTTCTCTGCAACTTCTGCCATATACAATGTATAGGATGGAGTACAGCAAAGTATAGTAGATTTAAAATCAGACATTATTTTTAATTGGCGCTCAGTATTGCCACCTGATACAGGAACTACAAGAGAACCAATTTTTTCAGCAGCACATTGAAATCCAAAACCTCCTGTAAACAAACCAAAGCCATGACTTATTTGCACCACATCTTCTTTCCTAACTCCCACATCATACATAATTCGCGCCAGAACATTAGCCCACATCTCCAGATCCTCTTTAGTGTATCCAACAACAGTAGGATTGCCTGTGGTTCCTGATGATGAATGAACTCTTACAATCTTATCAACAGGTTCACAAAAAAGGCCAAAAGGATAATTATCTCGCAGGTCATCCTTTGAGGTGAAAGGAAGTTTTTCAATTTCATCCAGGCTCTTTATCTTATCTGGGTTAAGACCAGCTTCATCTATTCTTTTTTTGTAAAACTCATTACTATAGTAACAGTGCTTTAAAGTATTTTTCAAATTAGCAAGCTGAGTTTCTCTTATTTTATCTTCACTGCTTTCTGAAATACCCGCGTCCCAGAATTTTTGTACTTTCATATTTTAAAGAGTTTCCCCCTTCCTCCTGTCCAAAACTCTTTTTGCCTTACCAATACTTCTCTGTATTGTTTTTGGTTCTTTTAATCTAACATCTATTTTTATTCCAATTGTAGAAAAAAGTTTATGCTCAATAGACGATTCAAAATTTTCAAGATCATTCATCTTCTCTGAAAACACATCTTCTGATACCTCTACCCATAACTCTATGGTGTCAAGATAATTTTTCCTATCCACAACTATAAGATAATGGGGCTCGATTTCTTTAACTTTCATAAGTACTTCTTCTATTTGAGACGGGAAAACATTTATACCTCTAATAATTAACATATCATCAGTTCTTCCCATTGGTTTTTTCATCCGCCCATGCGTTCTGCCGCAACTGCATTTTTCTATATTTAAAACTGACAGGTCCCTGGTCCTGTAACGTAGGAGCGGTATTGCCTCTTTTGTTAAAGTAGTAAATACAAGTTCACCCTGCTTCCCTGGAGGAAGTATTTTGCCCGTTTGTGGGTCAATTACTTCAACAAGAAAGTGATCTTCGGCAACATGCAGGCCTGATTTATTTAAACATTCAAGGGATACGCCAGGTCCGATTATTTCACTTAATCCATATATATCAATAGCATCAATAAAAAGCCTGGCTTCAATTTCCTTTCTCATTTCATTTGTCCAGGGCTCAGCTCCCAGAATAGCCATTTTTAAAGGAAGTTTTGAAAAATCAACACCTAACTCTTTTCCAACTTCTGCAATATACAATATATAAGAAGGTGTGCAGCAGATAACTGTTGAACCATAATCGGCCATTATTTTTATCTGCCGTTCAGTATTTCCCCCTGACGTTGGTATTACTGTAGAGCCTAAAAGTTCAGCTCCATAATGCAGCCCAAGCCCGCCTGTAAACAACCCATATCCATAGCTATTTTGAATAATATCCTTTTCTCTTACTCCAACACTAAATAGCTGTCTGGCAATTAAATTTCCCCATACAGCTATATCATTTTTTGTATAACCAACAACAACTGGATTTCCAGTCGTTCCCGAAGAAGAATGAATTCTTACAACATTATCCATACTTCTTGCAAATAATCCAAAAGGATAACTTTCTCGGAGATCATCTTTTGTGGTAAAAGGTATTTTTTCTACATCATCTAAATTACTGAAATTATAAGGATCTACCCCTGCATCGTCTAATTTTTTCCTGTAAAAATCTACATTTTCATAAACATTTACAAGAGTTTTTTTAAGCCTCTCAAGCTGGATCTTTCTAAGTTTGTCCCTGGAAAGAGTCTCAACTTCCTTTTCCCAATAATCATTAGCCATAAGATAACCTCCTTTCCTTATTTTTACTTAAAGCACCTATCCACAATTTCTTTTTGAACTGGCCTGGTGAAAAGAGTAACTATAATCGTCACTATAAATGACAGCGGTAAAGCAATAAGAATTGGATCAACTGCATTCCATGGAAATCCCAGCAAACTCTCTTTTCCAGTTAAAACTACTACTAACTTTAACATGGCAGCATTTGACTTATGAATAAAGAACATCCAGAAAACACTTGTTACCAAACCAACCACCATTCCGCTAATCGCTCCTGCTTTAGAAGATCTCTTCCAGTACAGCCCGCAAATATACATTGGTAAAAATACAGCAGCGCAAACACCAAAGAATAGAGCAGTTCCCTTTGCAATTATACTTATAGGCAGGTAATATCCTAACACTACGCTAATTACAATCCCAATTCCTACTCCAATTTTTGTTATCATTATTACTTTTCCTGATTTTATTACTTCATCTTTCTCAGACATTTTAGTTCCAGCCCCAAGCATATCTCTTGAAAAAGACGTACCGATAGCATGAAGCTGAGAACTTATTGTAGACATTGCTGCAGCCAGAAGTGTTAACATAAAAACATAAACAAACCAGGGAGGCATTGACATATTAATAAAAGTAGGAATTATTAAATCAGTATTTCCCCCTGCTTCTGCTATCGCAATATTTCCAGTTTGCTTAAAGAAAAAAGCATTTGAAAGTGAGCCAACTACAAACGCTACACCAGTCATGGCAAGGATAAAAATCCCCCCAATTAAAACCGCCCTGTTCAAATCTTTATTGCTTTTTACAGACATGAATCTTACAACTAATTGAGGCTGAGCAAGCACTCCAATGCCTACACCTAATATAATAGTTGAAACTAATGACCACCATAATGGTGAACCCAGTAAAGGCATGGTTGTCCAGCCCTGATGGCCTCCAGCCGCTAAGCTATCAGGAACTTTAGAAGCTAAATCAGTTAAAGCCTGATGAGCTGGTATTATCCCTCCCAGACTCTTGTATGTCAGCACTAACAGAGTTATCATACCAATAAACATTATTGATCCCTGAAGAGCATCTGTATACATAACTCCTTTCAGCCCTCCAACAATTACATAAGCAGCAACAATAATAGAAAAAATTGTCAGTGCTAATACAAAATTTAAATTAAAAGTACCTTCAATAAACCTTGCAGCACCAATTAAAACAACTCCTGTATAAAGAGGCATAAATACAAATATTACTACACCGCCAAGCACCTGGATAAATTTAGAATCATATCTTCTGCCTAAAAATTCAGGAAAAGTATGAGCATCTAAATTTAATCCAATTCTTCTTGTCCTCTTGCCAAAAAGAATAAATGCTACAGCTATACCCAGCCCAATATTTAGAAAAGTCAGCCATAAAAGACCCATTCCAAAAACTCCTGCTGCTCCACCGAAACCGACTATTGCTGATGTTGAAATAAAGGTTGCACCATAAGAGATAGCCATGACATAGGGATGAATCTGCCTGCCTGCAATCATATAATCTCCAGAGGTTTTAGTACCCTTGTAACCTAAATAACCCAGATAGCCTACAACTATTAAGTATATAATTACTATTACGCTAAATAATGGTATGTTCACTTAATTCTCCTTCCCAAAAATTTCAAATTTTTTTACACTTTGCATTACTTGTCTTTGTTCCACATAACTGCGCCGTAAATTATGCAAAAAATTGCGCTTAAAATGCATAAAATATAGACAAGAACAATCGAAAAACCACTAAAGCCAAGCATATTGCCTCCTTCTATTTTTTTATATTCTTTTCAATTTTAATAAAAGAAATTTCCAAAACAGTCAAAATTAACTGCAGAGTTTTATATTATTTTCAACCAGAATACCTTCCACTCTCTCAACATCACTAACACTTAAAACTATTCTGGTACCAGCAATAACATATATATAATCTATGTTTATATCTCTATTGGCTAGAATATCAAGAATCCTGTAAAGTTCTCCCGGTCTGTCAACAACCTCTATGCATACAGCATCAGCAACATGAGTAGTAAATCCACCTTCCTTAAGCAGCTGCCTTGCCTTCTTAACATCAGAGACAACCATACGCAAAATACCATAATCTCTTGCTTCAGTCGTGGAAAATCCCTGTAAATTTATATCTTCATCTTTTAAAATTTTTGCTACTTCTGCTAATCTGCCAGTTTGATTTTCTAAAAAAACTGTTAACTGTTTAACGGGCATTTCTCCTCCTAATACTTGTTTACTATTTGCCTGCCTTCTTTAAAAGCCTCGATATTTACATCAATTGCTTTGGCAGGAACATTTTTTTTTATTGATTGTATCCAGAATTTCTCTTCAATTGGAATAAAATTTGATAAGCACCCTATCAGTACTATATTTGAAGTTCTTATTTCACCTAACCTTTCAGCTATCTCTACTGCTTTTACCAATATATAGTTAGAAGTTTTGCCTTCTACTTTCGAAATTATATCCCCAGGATAATTTTCACTACCAGAAAATACAGATATAGGATATATTTCAAAATCATTTATAATAATAAAACCACTGCAGTCCAGCTTATCTATATATCTCAATGCCTCCAGCTTTTCCAGCGCTATAATGAAATCAGCTTTATTTATCGTAGGTGAAAAAACTTCCCTTCCAATTCTAACACTCCCTAAAACACTACCTCCTCTCTGAGCCATTCCATGTACTTCCGAAACCTTAATATCCAGCCCTTTCTTGAGTGCAGCTTCTGCTAAAACTTTTGTCGCAAGGATTATTCCCTGTCCTCCAACACCAGCAAATAAAATTGATAAAGTACTGCCTTTATCTAAAAGCTGTCTCCACTTTTTAGAATAATATTTAAAATTTTGCTTTTCTATTTTAATTCCCTCGTAACTATTATTATTATTGTCGTTTTTAATGGTAAAATGTTTTATAGTTTTTTAAAAATTTAATTAAAAAACCTTTATAATTTTATTCACTCTTCAGTCAATTCAATAGCTCCTTTCTTGCATATGCTAATACATACGCCACAGCCCGTGCAGAGAAGCTCATTTATACTATACTGATCATTTTTATATTCAATTGCAGGACAGCCAAATTTTAGGCATAGGCCACACTTTTCACACTTACTCAAATTAATAGTCACTTTTCTCTTAACCTGAGTTTTTTCTAAAAGGACACATTTCTGCCTGCAAATTATAACTGAAAGCTGCCTTTTCCCTAATTCTTCCTTAAATACTTTCTCAAGATTCCTCAAATTATACGGGTCAACAACTTTTACATTTTTTACTCCTGCTGCCTCAGCTAACTTCTCAGGTTTCAGCGCTGCTGTTTCTTCACCCATTAGAGTCTTTCCAACACCTGGATTTACCTGGTGACCAGTCATGGCTGTTGTCCTATTGTCTAAAATTATAATAACTCCACTGCCTTTATTGTATAAATTATCTATAAGAGGTGTAATCCCGGAATGGAAAAAAGTCGAATCACCAATAATTGACACTATCTTTCCTTTTAATTTCGGATTTGCCTTTTCCATTCCTAAAGCCTGGCCAACTCCTGCTCCCATACAAAGACAACTATCCAGACTGCTCAGCGGGGGAAGAACTG
>JAUWCR010000026.1 GCA_030609215.1 Actinomycetes bacterium
ATACAAAGGGATAATGAGAAATGTATTCTATGCGGTAGATGCATAAGAATGTGTGATGATTTTATAGGAGCAAACGCAATTGGTTATGCTAAAAGAGGTTTTGATTGTGAGATAGTTCCTGCATTTGATCAATCCCTAAAAAATTCCGGGTGTGTTTTCTGCGGAAACTGTATTTCCACATTCCCCGTAAGAGCCCTCCAGCCCAAACCATATACAGGTCAGGCAAGACCATGGGAGGTAGCTAAAATTAAAACAACATTTCCTTATTGTGGAGTTGGCTGCCAGATGTACCTGCATGTTAAGGACAATAAAATTGTAAATACCTCGGCAGATATTGTCTCAAAATAAACATCTATGGGCTTACGCCCATAGTATTTTTTCACAATTCAAGCTGCGCTTGCCCGCTGTCTTCCCTACCCTGCATCTCAATATATTTTTGTATAGTCTCTTCACTGATTCCAACCGTAGATACAAAATATCCTATCGACCAAATACCCTCTATTCCCCAGTATACCTTGTCTAAAAACGGAAAGCGCTTCCTCATTGCTTTTCCTGTATTTGTTTTTATAAGCCTTACCACACTGCTTACCGACATCTTTGGTGGTATTGATACCATAATATGCATATGATCTATATTGGTGTTAACTTTAATTATGTCAATTTCGGGATGGAATCTTTTTACCTGAAGCACTTTCCGTTTTAAGTATTTTCCCATTCCCTTTCCCAGTACCTTTCTTCGGTATTTGGTCGATATCACTATGTGATATCTTGTGTAATATACTGCACGGCTCTGCTTTCTGTATTCCATGCCACTTATTATAACAGAGACAGCGGAGCGCCTCCATCTTCAGGCTTACGCCTGAAGTATTTTAAGCGAAATAAAAAGTTCTAAATATGTCAACTAAGGGGAGCCAAATTAGTAGTTAGTAATCACCTTTTTTAGAGGAAGTTGTTTCCAGTAACCATTTATATGTCGGTTTAATGATTATTATTTTCTGCCCAATTTTTATTACTTCTTCTTCATCATCTGTTAGTATTAGTCCATTTTGTAATGATAATTCATTCATAGCAGTAAGCAAACCTTTTATTTCTCTATCTCTGGTTTTTTTATCATCTAAATTCCATGAAACTTGTATTAGTTCTTTTTCTGCAGTTCCTTCTTTTATAATAAAATCAACTTCTAAATTATTTTTAGTTTTATAATAGTAGATCTCTTTTCCAGTCATTTTAAGATGCAGAAATACAATATTTTCCAGTATTCTGCCATTATCTTTGGAAAATCTAAAAGATATAGCATTGGAAAGACCACTGTCGATTGAATATATTTTTTTTAGTGATTTTTGTTGCTTTTTTAATGAATATGAAAATTGTGGAAGCTCAAATATTAAAAAAGAATTCTTTAGATAATCAATATAAGAAGAAGTAAGAGCAAAAGAAATATCAAAGGTTCTCTTCAATGATTCAATTGATACAATTTTACTTGAATTACTTATAAGATAGATAGCTATTTTTTCTAAGATTTCTTTTTCTCTGACATCATATCGCATAACAATATCTTTTTGTAAAATATCATAAAAATAATTTTTAACAAGTTCTGGGTTTTCTGTTAAAACAACTTCTGGAAAACTTCCGATATTCATATATTTGTAAAAATACTTAGCAATAGCCTTTTGGTTTAAAATAATATCTTTCTTGTGTTTTATGGTTACATTTTTAAAATTTAAAAATTCACTAAAAGAAAGAGGAAAAACTTTGTAGGATATGTGCCTACCAGTCAGGAGAGTTGATATTTCTCCACTTAAAAGCTTGGAAGATGATCCGGTAATGAATATTTTAAATTGTTTGCTGTCTCTTAATTTGCGCACTGCTCTTTCCCATTGATTTATTTCTTGAATTTCATCAAGAAAAAGATATTCTAAATTAGGATTAAAATATTCTTTAAAGACTAAAATAAATTCTTCTATAATTTGTGGTTCATTACTTTCAATAAAAAAGGGGTCTTCAAAATTTATAAATAAAAAATTATCTTCTAAATTCAGATGCTTAATAATTAATTTTAGTATAGAAGACTTCCCACTTCTTCTTGGACCAATAAGGTCAATGATTTCTTTACTTTCATAATCTAAGGTTTCTACAAGTAATCTGTCTTCCAACTTATTTTTTTCTATAGTTTTTTGCCAAAAATCTATTACTCTTATAATTTGTTGGGTATTCATAATATAATTCCTCTCTAATTTATTATTAAGTATAGTTTATTATAAATATAAATAATAGTCAAGTATAATTTATTATAATAAGAAAATTATTATTATTTTCCCAAATACTCAAATTTAACTAAGGGATAGATTATAATAGGAGTGATTCTTATTAAGTATAAAAAGAATCCTTAAATGTTATCAACATTGACCAGTCCGGGGAGCCAAATTTTGGCTCTTTAGGCTCCCCGTCAACAATGGGGGCTTCTTCCCCAACAACGGGGGCACTTTGTTCCTAACACCCGTAGTGCTTTTACTCTAAGTCTATAGTTTTCAAAGTTTCTAAAACCATATGCTCTACGAGAGATTGTTTTCGTTTTTATATACCCCCTATTGTGTCATCTAAGAATCTAAACGAAAGCCTCTTGAAATATGTTTTATTTATGATATACTACATTTGTAGTAATTTGTATTAATGAGGTAAATATTGGTTATTTTTGATGCATCTACTTTAATTCTTTTAGCAAAGATAGATCTTCTTCAAATGGTTTTAAATAAATATAAAGGAGTGATACCAGAAATTGTAAAAGAAGAAGTAGAGTATAAAGAGGCTATAGATACAAAAGTTATTATTAAGCAAATTAATGATGGGAGACTTATTGTAAATAAGAATCCAGATAAGAATAAAATAAGAAAAATCTGCAAAGATTTTCCACTTGGTAAAGGTGAAGCTGCGGCTTTGGTAATTGCTAATGAAAAAAACGATGTACTTGCAACTGATGATGGATTAGCTATTAAAGTCTGTAAGATATTTAATGTAAAGTTTGTTACAGCAATACATTTTTTAATTGAATCAGGGCTCGATAAGTCACGGGCTCTGGCAAAACTTGATTTGCTTAAGAAATACGGCCGCTATTCAATTAAGATTACCGGTGATGCAGAAAAAAGAATAATAGGAAGGTAAATGAAATGAGTGTAATGAGCCTGCGTTTAAATGAAAAAGAAATAGATAGGATATCCAGATTATCAGAACGAAAAAAGGAAGCAAAATCAGAGGTGGTAAGAGAATTATTGCAGGAAGGATGGGTATTTTACTGGCTTAAATTATATAGTGAAAAAAAAGTATCTGTTGGAAAAATGGCAGAGGAACTCGACCTATCTGTAAATGAAGTTTTAGATCTACTTGCTGGGTTTGGGATAGAATCTTCAATACTTTACGATGATTACCTTCTCGGTTTTGAAAACCTAAAAAAACTCTAAAAATCCCTTTTTAATTGTTATCAACATCGACCAGCCCGGGGAGCCAACATTAATCCCTACATGCATACACTGGCAACTGATAGCTGCTTTGGCAAAGACGGCTACTTTTTATACTTCTTCCATTAATATAGGATACTGAATCTCTTGAAAACTCTTCATATGTTTGTGTTAGATAGTCCGGTGATTAAGAAGCAAATTCTTATAAATTCAAGAACTAGTGTTTCATAATAGTATTGATTGACATTAATACCATAATCTACTATACTTGTATTATGATAAAGTCATTTTATTCTAAAGAAACTGAAAAGATCTGGGAAGGCAATTTCACGAAAGAATATCCAAATAATATTCAAAATATTGCCCGAAAAAAGCTCAGGATGTTAAATAACTCTTTTGATCTAAGTGACCTAAGAATACCCCCTTCAAATAGATTGGAAAAATTGAAAGGGGACAGAAAGGAACAATATAGCATAAGAATTAATAATCAGTGGCGCATATGTTTTGTATGGAAAAACAATGATTGCTATAATGTTGAGATTACCGATTATCACTAAATAATAGGAGGAAAAGCATAATGAAAAAATTAAAGAATATACACCCTGGTGAGATTTTAGAAGAGGAGTTTCTGGAGCCACTAAATATTTCTGCCTATAGACTTGCAAAAGAAACACATTTGGATCAGACACGTATTTCTGAGATAATCCATAAAAAAAGAAGAATAACTGCAGATACTGCACTGAGGTTAGCCAAGTTCTTTGGCAACACCCCACAGTTCTGGCTGGGTCTGCAAAATGATTATGATATAGAAGAGGAAAGGTCAGATATGGATGCTGAATTAAAGAAAATTCAGCAATTACAGGTTGTATAACTTCTATATAATGTAATTGGTAAAGACAAATAATGAAGTATTCTCACCTGGGAATTCTATAAGAACTATTTGGGTCTAAAGAATGTTATCAACATTGACTAGTATGGGGAGCCAACATACTGATAGGCGGTTCTTCGACCTTTAAAAAATAAAACCACTATTCTTACTTGTAAATCATCTAATAATCGTCTATAATTAGTCTATTATGTTTAAACCTTCATATACTATTACTAATAAACTACTGGCAAATATAAAGAAAATAAGTTCAATAATAATTGAACTCAACAATAGAAGATTCCAGGAAGTTGTTTTATATGAACTTGAAAAAAAAGCACGCGAAATATCAACATACGCCTCGACTAGCATTGAAGGAAATCCTCTACCCCTAACAGATGTAAAACAGATTATAAAAAACAAGCCTGAAAATTTAAGAGACAGTGAACAGGAAATAATAAATTATAATGCAGTACTGGAGGAATTAAATATAAATCTTCAAAAACAATCCATAAATTTTAACATCGACCTGATCCTATCTGTACATAAAAAAATAGTAAATAAGTTGCTACCTAAATATCAACTTGGAAAACTGAGAAAAGAACCTGTGTTTGTAAACAATCCGAAAACCGGTAAAACAGTATATTGGCCACCGGATTATGGAGACGTACCGGAACTAATAAAGGGCCTGTTGGATTTTGTAATTAAAAATAAAGGTGTTGTTGACCCTTTAATAATTGCCGGGGTATTCCACAAGCAATTTGCTACCATCCACCCATTTATGGATGGTAATGGTAGAACCACCAGAATATGCACAAAAATCCTACTGGCTGATATGGGTTTGGATACTTTTAACCTTTTTAGTTTTGAAAACTATTATAATAAAAATGTCACCAATTATTTTAATAATGTAGGTGTTTCCGGGAATTACTATGATATTGCAGATTCAGTAGACTTTACGGGATGGTTGGAATATTTTACAGACGGGATAATTGATGAGCTTCTGAGAGTTAAAAAACTTCTAATGGAAATATCTCCCGGACCTACAATGGAGCTCTTTTCTTATCATGAAAAAATCCTGAAACTTATTGAAAAAAAAGGATATATAACTGACAGTAATTATACAAAGATTACAGAACGTGCTAAAGCAACCCGAAGCCTTGATTTCAATAAGCTTATAAACCTGGGTTTTATTGAAAGAAAGGGAAAAGGAAGAGCAACATACTATATTTTGAAGGAAAGATAATAATATTTATATTTCTACCATTTTTTAAAATCATTTAAAGATTAAAAAAATAATTCAGAGTATATTACATAAATTATATATAATGTGAGTGTTATCAACATTGACCTGTCCGGGAGCCAATCTTAATATATATAGGTATAAATTAATCAAATCTTTTTACCCTTAATAGTTTAATTATACCTTGAGGATGTATTAATTATTATATAGCTTAATTATTCCCATTATATTTTTATTAATAGCGTAGATTTAGATATATTTGTAATATTTTTAAAAGATTATATTATTGCACTAATAATACTATAATCTGATTTTACATATTTAATATCGATTTAATATTGACATATTGAAGTTTTATCGATATATTATTAGTAAAATTAAATAGGAGATTAGAATGACAACAATAACTGTTTCCCCAAAATTTCAGATAGTAATTCCAAAAGAAATACGCCAGAAATTGAATCTTAAACCTGGCCAGAAATTACAGGTAATTCAATTAGGTGATAGGATAGAATTTATTATTTTAAAGGATATAAGAGATGCTCGTGGATTTCTTAAAGGCATAAATACTGATATTGTTAGGGAAGGAGATAGATATTGAATTTAGTAGATTCATCTGGCTGGCTGGAATATTTTACAGACGGGAAAAATGCAAAGTTCTTTATTCAAGTGATTGAAAATACTGAGGAACTTATGGTATCAACTATTAATCTTTACGAGGTCTACAAGAAGATACTACTAGAAAAAAATGAGGATGCTGCACTACAAGCGATAGGATTAATGCAACAGGCGAAAGTGGCGGAAATAACTTCTTCAATTGCAATTATGGCAGCAAAGCTTAGTTATGAATTAAAATTGCCTATGGCGGATAGTTTAATATATTCAACTGCTAGAACGCATGATGCTACGGTATGGACTCAGGATGCTGATTTCAAGGATTTGGAAGAAGTGAAATATTTTAAAAAGAATTATTTTAATTAAAAGATTTGATAATTTCTCAAATATTTGATTTAAATTTTCAAAACTGCTATTTGAAATGGAAGGTGAATACCCTCCCAGCAGAAAGATTAAGTCTGAATTTATAGATAAGACTGAAACCTTGAAGGAAAGAAAGATAATTGAGAGAATTGAAAACGAGCTAGAGTTTGAAAAGAGCCTCATACCTTATATGTTAGGAAAAGAAGTGTATGGAGGATATTACAGCAGAAATTGGTGCAACACAATGACTTTTAGAAAAATCACTTTCAGAAACCTTCCTAAGCCTATAGGTAAGGTAGTTTAACTTCGGCAACTTCGACACGAAAAAAGGGAATTTTCAGTAAAGGTGATAATGACTTCGCGTAACTTAGTACCAAAGAAGAGTGGGGAGTTATAGAATTACTGAAAGCCAATGATAATGATAATCATTATTGTATACGTGTAAACAACTGGGTATAATTAAATCATGATAGTTTAATAATGGAAAATTAAAAAATAAATAAGAAAGGAGGAGAAGTGAAGAAGATTGTAAGTGTAATAGTGGTAGTGGTGGTATTGCTATCAGTATTAAGTGTTGCCAGCTGTGCTTTCACTGGTGTATCTCAAGAGGAATATGACAAAGTAGTGGCGGAACTGGATGAAGTTAAGACACAGGCACAGGTAACATCTCTGCAAAGCGAGCTCAGCGAGGTAGAAGCCAAGAACCAAAGTTTTAAGGAAATGTTGGCTAAGGCGGCAGTCTATGCCGAGGCTATCCGAGCAGCTAACGCAATGAGTGAAGAAACCACCGAAGAAGAGTCCATGGCAGTGTGGAACAAGATAGAGGCCACGGGCGATGAGGAGTTAAAAGCTAAATGGGAGACTATGGGTGAGTTATGGCAAAAAAGTATGGAAGGAGAAGCAACTGAGGAAGAGGCAATGGCTGCTTGGATGGAGTGGATAGATTATGCGTTTAGTCAGTTAGTCAATATATTGACCGTGGAGTGATAAGGTTTTAAACGAAGGGGAGCAGCTAGTGTAAGGGAAAAGTTAAGCTCCTGTCTTGGTCTCATCTTAAGTTGTGCAAAAGGTTATACCTGTGGAGCTTCTTAGGAAAGCTTTGTTGGGTGTATTTCGTTGCTGACAGCGTTATAATACAGTGTAAAAGACTTCGCTTCACTCAGTCCAAAATTGATAGAAAAGAGATTTACGTGACAAATCTCATTAAATGTATGCTCCCAAAATATAGGAAGACGAAGCAGGATGAAATTGAGATTTGCAGCAAGCACCTAAATGAAGAGATAGAATTAATAAATTAAAAAACATTAACCCCATTATGTCACCATGCAACTAAATACATCTTTGAGAAATATGCTATTCCGTTACCGTCTAAACCAGAATTTTACACGGTTTATGGTAAGATTTTTTTGGCTGAAGATAAAATGCTCCCTTTGCAGCATCCTACTGTTGCTCTTTACAACAATTCTCTTAAGAAAGGGATGATAAAAAATTACAGTAAGATGAAAGTATTGCTCGAAGATTGCAAATGGTATCACGTATGTCCAATGAAAAAATTTTACGAAGAAGGAAAATTAAATAAAAGATGGGTAGAATTATATTGTAAGGGAGATTGGGAGAGTTGTATTCGTTATCAAACGGAAGACAGAGGAGAACCACATCCAGATTGGATGCTTCCAGATGGATACATTGATGAAAGATTGCACAGATTGTATAATCAGGTAACAAGATGAAAAAATTAAGACAAAATGTATGGATTATAGTTGCCATTGCGATATTAGGTGCTTTGGTTATCGGACTTTGGAGTTGTCAAGAGGCATCTCCTACTTTAAAGGTGGATGAAGGTGCAGCAGAAAGGATTATCAGGATAGAAGCCCAAGGAGATGTTATTCATTACCAAGAAACCCTATGCTGGGATGAAAGAGAATTTTCTGAAATTTTGGTGAATAAAAATGATTTTTCTTTTAATCAGATTGAGAAATTTAAAAAAACTTATAATGTGAGTGCTGATAATTTTAATGTAGAATTTGTAGAAGGGAAAAATTCGACATTAATAAGGTGTGATATTCATGGTAAATTTACTGGGAATTGGTATGATTTCCATTGGTTTCTAAATCCCTTGGATCTTGATTTTCTTAACAGTCCTTTTGATAAATCTGAAAGAACTCTTTCTTGGGATGGGTTTATTGGTAGGATTTCAACTTATATTGTTTTGGAGTTTCCTTTCTCCATAAGTAATTGTCATGCTCATGTTTGGAAAAGTGAGAGCTAGTAAGATGAAATTACCATTATTTATGATAATGAAGTAGCAAAAAAAGGTCTTAAAGCTGACTGAGGGTTTTCCTGCCTTATAAGAGGCTAAAATACAAAGAGAGTCAAAAATGCAAACAAATGTTGATAAGGTAGAATAATTTTTTCCAACCTACTGATTAATATTTTCTGATATCCAAAAACCAGAAATTTCCTCTCTCAATTACTTTAGCTTCTCTAATTTTTATCAGTCTTTTAAAAATAGGACCTGAAATTACAAAAGCGTTACACTCACCATTCTTTCCACAAAGGTCAATCTTTTTATTCTTTAAGTAGTGAATAAACTCTTGGCCTACTTTATGGCCAATCCACTCTTTTTCAATAAATTTTTGTTTAGCACTGACTACAATTGCTTCAATTCCTAATTCTCCACAAACTCTCTCTACCCATTCTTTATGTTCTTCTAAATAAATGTCTCCAAAAATCATTCCAGATATCCTGTTAGTAGAAATTAGATTTTTAACTGATTCCTTAAATTCTTTTTCATATCCTTCCCGGGTAGTTTCTTTTTGAACCAAAGAGATTCCTACTGCTTCAGCTTGGAGCTGAATTAATCTTGCTTCTGTGCCATGAAAACTTACTCTTTTGAATTCTTCAGAAATAAAATTCAAAAGATGCGAAACATAGTATCTATTTATCTTAACAATTTTAAGGAACTATCTCCAGTTTATCAAAGAAAGAAATTTGACAAGAACTAAAACAAAAAAAGGTCAATTGAACTCAAATAAAAGGGAAGCGGTTTAAACAAAAAGCAGGAGTTGTCCCCTGTTTTGAAATTGCCCAGTAATGAGTATTTTTTGATTTAATTTATTTTTTTTCAT
>JAUWCR010000031.1 GCA_030609215.1 Actinomycetes bacterium
TTACTAGCTTACTTAATATTTATTGGCTTTTTAGTTAGGTAAATATATAATAAAAGCAGTTTTTACGCAAATATATTTAAGTGGTATATTTTCAGAAAATTAAATGGTTTAATGAGTAAAATTTTAATACTGGGCATGAGCCCACTTCCGTTTGAAAATGATATAAAGGTATATGGGACCGGGATTAGAAGCTGGCAGTTTATACTGCCGCTTCTAAAAAGAGGCCACGAGTTGTGTGTTTGTAATTATGCTATTCCATCTGCGTATCCTGATGATTTTAGCTCACGATTTAGTAAAGATTTTTATTATACTTCAAGGATAGATGAAACTAGTAGTAATTTAAATTATAGTTTTGAATATAATATATTAAAAAAAGATGATTTTGAAAACACCAGGCTGATTGCAGAGATTTATTATAGGTTTAAGCCTGATTGTATAATAGGATGTAATTTTTACCCATCTTTTATTGCTTCTAATTTACTGACTCTTGTTAGTAGTAATATTAAAAGCAGAACTTCTGGGTATGATAGTGGAACAAATACTAATGAAGATATTAGTAGTGAAAATATTACTAAAATAACTCCATTTTGGGCCGATCTTTTTGGTCATGTAATGGCTGAAGCTCAGGCAAGAGCCGCAAGTGACGGGGATGATAGCTGTCTCTTCCATTACTGGAACAGTGAATATAATATTATTTCAAATGCAGATATTTTTTCATGCGTATCTTCGCGGCAGAAGTATGCTCTAATAGGAGAGCTTGGTGCTGCTGGAAGGCTTAACAGGCATACTTCAAGATATGATTTTGCGCATATAATACCATGCGGGATGCCAGAGGAGGAATACAGGCATACAAAGGTGGTTATAAGAGAAAAAGATGGAATAACCAGGGACGATCTTGTTGTTTTATGGACTGGCGGATATAACACATGGGCAGATGTGGACACCCTGTTTAAGGGTTTAAGTCTTGCAATGGAGCAGAATGAGCGTATTAAATTTGTTTCAACAGGCGGGGAAATTCCTGAACAGGATACTGCTACTTACCCAAATTTTTTATCAATGATAGAAAAATCTCCTTACAGAGACAGGTTTATTATGAAAGGGTGGATACCTGGAGAGGATGTTCCCAATTATTATCTAGAAGCAGATATTGGTATAAATATAGATAAAGATATTTATGAGGTTAAGCTGGGAAGTAAAAACAGGATACTTGATTGGATGCGAGCTGGACTTTGTGTTCTATCTTCTAATGTTTGCGAGCTAACAGAAATTATAACCAGCAAAAAGATCGGATATACTTTTATACCTGGTGATCCATATGATTTAAGTAAAAAACTTACCTACCTTGCATCTCACAGACAGGAAGTTAAAGAAACAGCACTTGCTGGTAAAAAATATGGGGTTTGTAAGTTCAATTTTGATAAGACAACAATGGCACTTCAGAAGTGGGCTAAAAATCCAGAATTTTCCCCTGATAAGGGAAAGGAAAGAAAAATTTTTTTTAGCAGAGAAGAAGCTATTAGAAATCTTAATCAAATTGTTCTAAGGCAGAAGAGAATGATTGCAGAGAGAGATAGAAGAATTTCTGAGCTTGAAGGGATAGTTAAAAAGGGGTTAATTTATAGAATTTATAATTATTTTAAAATTTTTAAAAGAAAAATATCTAAGTAATTGAAAGCTGATTGTAGAGCTGCTTGTAAAGATACCTGTAGAGTTACTGATTAAAAAATAATAAGTTAGTATTGAAATTTTTCTAACATTTTTTCTATGGAAATAGAAACTCTAATAATAATTGTAACTTACAATAGCGAAGGCTTTATTGAAGATTGTCTGAAATCTGTGACAGCTTCCAGTTACAGGAAGTGGTTTTTAGCAGTAATAGATAATAATTCGATTGATAATACAATAAAGAAAATTAAAGAATTTAAAAATTCATATATAGAAGTATCTCCAAGAAATTTTAAACTGATAAAACTTAAAAAAAATATAGGTTTCTCGGCAGCGATAAACTATGCTATCTTTAATTTTATTGGCAAAAAAAAGAAAAAATTACTGAACCGTATTAAATATTTAATCCTTGTAAACCCGGATTTATATTTATTTAAAAATACTTTAAGTAATTTAATTTTGCCATTTGAGCTTAGAGAGCATACTAAAGATTTAAAAGGAGTTGGAGCAGTAGGCGGACTTATCCTGGATTATAATAAGGATATAATTCAGCATGCTGGTGGAAAAGTTAAATCTAATTTAATTACCAGGCACGTAAGTTATGGTAAAAAACTCTCCAGATTTAGTGATAGCAATTATAATAGGGTTGAAAAGCTTACAAAAGGTGATATTGAAAAGAATGGTACAAAAGTTTTAAAAGAAGTTGATTATATAACCGGAGCATTATTTGCAACTGATTTTACAATTTTTAGTGAAGTTGGTGGATTAGATACAGGGTACAGGCCTGCATATTACGAGGAGCTGGATTATTGTATAAAGTTAAAAAAAATAGAAAAAAAGATAATGGTCAGCTATAATGCTGTTTCGAGACATTTTGAAGGGGCATCTGTTAAAAAGTTTAGTAGGAATTTTTACAAATTTTATCATAAAAACAGATTAAGATGCGTGGCTGTAAATTTTGGTTTTTTATATTTTTTCAAAGAATTTCTTAGGGAAGAACTTCGATGGATTAAGAGCAGCGCAACCAGGGATCAGAAATCAGCGCTTGCATATGCATATTTTATAAATTTTATATTTTTACCATATAATCTAATTGTAAAAATAAAAAACTATTTCATATTACAAAAATTAAGGTTAAAATGATTATTAATTTGGGTTCTTATATTTGATATAATCTAAATAATTTAAGTATAAATTAGAAATAGCGCAGGAGTTTTAATGAATAAGAAAATTGTTAAAAGGAAAAGCAAGTCAAAAATTCTTATAATAAGTTACGATATAATTGGAAAGCAGATGGCTGGACCTGGTATAAGATTTTATGAGTTTGCGAAAATATTATCTAATTTTCTTGATGTTACTCTGGTAGCACCAAATAGGATAGATATTGATACAGAAGGTTTTAGGGCAGGACAATACAGGGCAGATAGTTATAGGAGCTTAGAAAAGTATACCGAGAATGCAGATATAATATTAATGCAGGGGCACATACTATATTATTTTCCTTTCCTAAAGAACTATACAGGAAAAATTATAATAGATCTTTACAATCCTTTTAATCTGGAAAGCCTTGAAATGTTTAAAGACAGCAGTATGGCTGAAAGATTAAGAATTGATAAGAATAATATAAATATTTTAAAAACGCAGCTTACTATTGGAGATTATTTTATCTGTGCAAGTGAAAAGCAAAAGGATTACTGGCTTGGCATGCTGGGTGCTATGGGTAGAGTAAATCCATATAATTATGATTCTGATAACACCTTTAAAAAATTAATAGACGTTGTACCTTTTGGAATACCATCGTCCCCACCCAAACACACTGGAGAATCAATAAGGGATGCAATACCTGCAATTAAAGAAGATGACAAAATAGTACTGTGGGGTGGAGGTATATGGAATTGGCTGGATCCAATAACTGCAATTAAGGCGCTCTGGGAAATTGCCAGGAACAGGAAAGATATAAAGATGGTATTTATTGGTATTAAACATCCAGATCCAAAACTTCCTGAAATGAAAAAATGTATTGATGCAATAAAGTTAAGTAAAGAACTTGACCTGTTTGAAAAATATGTATTTTTTAAAGAATGGACACCTTATAATATCAGGCAGAATTTTCTTTTAGAATCAAGTGTAGGATTATCCATACATCAGAAAAGGGTTGAAACTGAATTCTCTTATAGAACCAGAGTAGTTGATTACGTATGGGCAAAGCTGCCCATTATTACAACAGAAGGTGATTCAATAGCTAAAATGGTTAAAGAAGAAAACATAGGTGAGGTGGTAGGGTATGAAAATACGCATCAATTAGCAAGAGTTATAGAAGGTACAATTACAAATAGGAGCTTAATTGAAATTTATAAGAAGAATTTAAATAAAATTGTCCATAGATTCGATTGGGAAAATGTTACAAGACCATTAGTTAAGTATTGTATTGAGGCTGATTATGCTAATGATAAAAAGAAGATAATAGAGCTCATCGATCTTCAGAACAGCAGGATTTCCAATGTCATTAAGAAAAATTTTGAAGAGGCTACAAATGTTTTAGTTTTAACTTCCAATAAATATAAAGATATGGGGATGCTGTCTAAATGTAATCTTGGTAAATTATTTTATCTGGAAGTTGATGAAAATGTAGATAAGCAGAAGGTTGAAGATAAAATTTTAGATAAAGTAGGCATTTTAAAATCAAAAATAATAGAGAGAACAAAATTTGATGGTATTATTGTAAATAATGTTTTTTCGAAGATTACACCGAAATTTTTTTATGACATGATAAATGTCCTTGGGACAAAACTAAAAACTGATGGCCTGCTGTTTTTTTCCATGCCTGAAAATAGAGGGTTACTTAAGGTTATAGGTGAAGGCAAGGCTGAAGATAATACTGGCAGCAAAATAGATGGTTTTACCATTGAATATATTCTGGAGAATGCGGATTTTGAGATAATTGATAAGGGTGACTGGAATAAAGTTGGATTCCTGGAATTTTCTAAAGATGATGTAGGAAATATCTATGGCAAAAATGAGCTTTTTGAGCTTTTTGAAATAAAGTTATCAAGGAAGAATTTTAAGAATCTGGATCTTCTTAAAAAGTTTAACATGCTGGAGTCAGAGGAATTAAAAAAAGATAAATCTTTAAAAGGTAAATTCAGGAAATATATGTATCTGCTTACCAGTGTTTATTTTGAAAATTTAAGAAAAAGCTATAATGATTCTATAAAGGCTATTAATAATAATATCCAACTGCAGATAAACAGGGAGATAAATGAGTTAAATAAAAAAAATAGGGAAAGAATGCTATTAATTTATTTCAATATATTTAAAACTCTCTGGGAAAAAATTAGAAATTTAGGAATAGATATTAAAAAAATAAGAGAGGCACTGGAAAGAATTAATATTAAATCTAAGGCCAAACTCAAGACTGGTGTTGATTTGGACCAGAAGCTGGATGTTATAATGAGAGGTTTTGAAGATATTGATAAGGTAATGGGACTTTCATTGTCAAGTAAATATTATTTAGTTAGAAAATTATAGATATTAACAATTAAATCTGGTATAAATTATAATCTATAAAAATAAATATAAGAGGAAATTAATTGAAAATGATAAAAGAGGAGAGTAGAGCATTGAGTTTAATAAAATCCATACTTCTTATTTTACTGAGCATATCTATTGCAGTTGGGGGACAGATAATTTTAAAAATTGGTATGAACCGGATAGGATTTATTAATGTGAATAGTTTCCAAACATTAGGAAAGTTTTTTTCTGAGGTTATTAAAAGTCCTTTAGTTTGGGTAGGATTATTATTATATGTACTCTCAGCAGCTATATGGCTGATTATATTATCTGCAGTAGATCTCAGCTTTGCATATCCGTTTATCGGGGTTACTTATGTCATGGTACTTATTCTCTCGAAATTCATATTGAAAGAAGATGTCAACCCTCTTCGGTGGGCAGGTGCAGCCATAATTACAATTGGTGTAGTTGTGATTTCCCGCGGGTAATTTTTCGTTAATAAGTGAGGTGAAATAGTTAATTGGCTCAAGACGATGATCCCTTAATATCCATTATTACCGTAAATTATAACGGCAGGCAATTTTTAAGTAATCTTTTTAATTCACTACTAAACTTAAATTATCCTAAAGAAAAAATTCAAATAATAATGGTAGACAATGGTTCGACAGATGATTCTATAGATTTTGTAGGAAAAAATTTTCCCCAGGTAGAGGTAATTTCTATGCCTGAAAATTTAGGATATGCAGGTGGGAACAATGAAGGGTTTAAAAATGCTGAAGGCAGGTATATTGCTCTTGTTAATAATGACTGTGTTGTTAAAAGAGATTGGCTCAGGGAAATGGTCAATATATTTAAACAATCCTCACAGGGTTCTTGTATTGGAGCTGTGAGTTCAAAAGTTGTATTCCTGTATCCTTATTTGCCGCTTGAGTTTATGGTAGAAAGTGCTACTCCCGGAGAGTTAAAAAAAGGCAGAGGGAGCAGGAGACTCGGTATAAATATTTCCCATGTTAAAATATGTCAGGATAAAATTGTAAGCAGTAAAAGCAGTAATACTGGAAATAGTAAAAATTATGGCAAGAGTAATAACCAAAACAGCAGCAAGGAATATTATAGTGGCGGAGTTTTGTATGGTGATGTTAAATATTTAGATGGTTTTTATCCTCCATCATCTGACAGGGAAGGAAATATCAATTATTGGACCCAGGATAATGCTATTTTAGCAGTTCCTATATTTGATATGGGCAAGGATATATATTTAGAGTTTGAAGTATCATCTTATATTTCACCAAATAGTTTAAAAATAGTTGTTGGAGAAGAGATTATATATGATTCTAAAGTTAATAAAAGTAAAAAGAAGGTGGAAGTTAGAGTACCAAGAACTTTTTTTGTTCATAAAAAAGATATAATAAACAGCTGCGGGGTCAAAATAAATAAGTATTTCTACAGTAGAGACAGGGGTTTTCTTAGATTTGATGAGGGCCAGTATGGAAGGGTTGAAGAAATTTTTGCACCAAGCGGGAGCAGCCTCTTAATGAAGAGGGAGATGCTTGAGGACATCGGTTATTTTGACAAGAATTTCTTTACCTATTATGAGGATATTGATCTGTTCTGGAGAGCCAGACTTAAAGGTTGGAAAGTTTTTTTTACTCCTAATTCTATTGTAAGGCATGTCCATTGCGGAACAAGCAAGGAATGGTCCTATAGCTTTACATATCATGTAATTCGAAATAGGCTGTTAGCTATTTATAAGTGTGGATGGCCAATGCTTTTTTTAAAAAGTTACTGTGTATTTGTTTTATCAAGCATAGTAAATATATTTATAGTTATTGGCAGTGCTTTAGCAGGGAGAAAACAAAATAGAATAGATATTCCTATTAGAATAAGGATATTTTTTGAGCTTTTTTATCTACTGGTAAAAAACTCTGGGAAAAGATTTAGTGTAAGGACGGGTGGAAGAGTATCGGATAATGATATTAAAAGCTGGATAAGAAGCTTTTGATAGGACATATTTATGATAAAAATTGGAATTTATGACAGGTATTTATCAACTTTTGGCGGCGGCGAACGTTACAGTTGTAAAATGGCTGAAATCCTATCTTGTCAGAGCAATTATAGCGTGGACATAATCACAGATATATTTGCAGATTTAAATCAGGTATCCAGGAGGCTTAATCTAAATTTAAGTAAAGTTAACTTAAAAGTATTTCCTTTTTTATCTGAAGATTATGCTGAAAAAATTACAAAAGAATATGATATATTTATAAATGCCACCTATTTAAGTTCACTTTCTGCTTATGGAGACAGAAACTTATATTTATGTTATTTTCCTACCCCCTTTGATGTAGATTTTAGGACCATACATAGATTCTTACTTTTTTTCTTCAGGCTTCCTGCCATATGGCTGCTTAAATTTTCTGACAGACTCTGCAGGGAATTTAAGGCAATAGAAATTGAGGAAGGATTATATGATATTAAGAGGTTTTTCCTTAGGAGAGGCAGCTGGAGCAGCGGGAAAGTAATTATCAATATAGATAATTTGAACCAGCGTTTCAGAATAGGACTTAAGAATCCTGATACAAGCAGTATTGATTTGATGCAGTGCAGGATTTTGGTAATTGAGAATAAGCAGGAAGGCAATAGGTTAAAAATAGAAGATTTGTTTAATAGGAGTGAAAATATATTATATAAAAAGGACATTAAACTAAAAAAAAATCTAAAAGAGATTGTTGAAATTCCAGTTGATCTTAACAAAAAGCTCTACAAGGTTCTAATCGCTTCCAATACTTTTATTCCAAAGACTGAATATAAGAATACAAAAGATTCAAGGAAATTAGGAGTGGTTGTTTATAATGAAATTAAGGGTAATATTGTAAAAAAGATTATACTGAAAATATTGGGTTTTATTCCCTTGTTTCTTGTTACATATCCAAGAGACTTAAGGTTTTTAAAAACTTATAATAAAATCATAGCAATTTCTAAATATTCTAAGCACTGGATAGAAAAGTTCTGGAAAAGAGACTGCACCATACTCTTTCCTCCTGTAGATGTAGATAATTTTACACCTGGGAAAAAGGAAAAAATTATTTTAAGTGTTGGGAGATTTTTCCCTGAACATCATAATAAAAAGCAGTTAGAACTTGCAAGGGCTTTTATAGAACTCTACAGGGATAATCCGGATGTTATGGATGGATATATCCTGTATCTTGTAGGAGGAGTAGAAGATAGAAGCAAACATATAGATTATGTAAATAAAATAAAAGAAATAAGTTCTGGCTATCCTGTAAGGATTTTAACTAATATTGGATGGAAGGAACTAGCTGATATTTTTTCAAGAGCTTATATTTTCTGGCATGGGGCCGGAATGGGAGAAGATGAGAAAAGACATCCTGAAAAGTTTGAACATTTTGGAATAACTACTGTTGAGGCAATGGCTTCAGGATGTATCCCGGTAGTTATAAATAAGGGAGGGCAAACCGAGATCATTGAAAATGGAAAAGATGGGTTTTTATTTGAAAGCTGGGACAGGTTAAAAAAAATTACTTTAAAGATATGCAGCGGTAAAATGGATATAGGCGGTATAAGAGAGGAAGCTCTAAAAAGCTGTAGGAAATTTTCAAACTCTAATTTTGAAAAAAATCTACTTTCTATTTTAAGAGAAGAGGCAGGAGAGCTTGAAGAATAATATTAGAAAATAATTTGACTATCAGGAGAATAATTGGATTTAAGCATAATAATTGTAAGTTATAACAGTCTGCAATTTATTAAAAACTGTATAGAAAGTTTATTTTTTTTCATTGGTTCTTTAGATGGGAAGGAAAATAAAAATAAAATTACATGGGAGCTAATAATAGTTGATAATGGTTCAAGTGACGGAAGTATTGAATACTTAAAAAAATTGGAGTTAGAATCTGATGGGATTTCCGTTATAGAAATGGGAGAAAATAGGGGTTTTTGCAGTGCTTCAAATGTAGGTGCTGAAAGGGCAAGAGGAGAATTTTTATTGTTTTTAAATCCAGATACTAAATTTATACAAAAAGGTCTGGATAATCTGATCAAGTTCTATAATGAGGAAAGCAAAGGTGTTAAGGTTGGAATTATTGGGGCGAAATTATTAAATTTTGATAACTC
>JAUWCR010000198.1 GCA_030609215.1 Actinomycetes bacterium
AGCAACTGCTGGTTTTGGACTACTCCCAATTTTTAAAACTTATCAAAATAGTAAATTTATAATTGTTGATGCATTAAAGGTATCTTCTCCTGACAATCAAAACAGTAAATCAGAAAACATAGGATATGAAAAAGGGGGTATCTATAAAATCCCCTTAACTGATATTTACAACCTTTGTAGTTCCAATTACCTAAAATATGGCTTTACATCTCTTCATCAAACTGGACTTATTGATGTCTTGAGCTTATTCCATGCTACTTATAAAACTAAAATTACAGGATATATAATTGGAGTTAATATCTTTGATAGCAAAAAAGACAGGACCCTCTCATTTTCAATGAATTTGTCACCCCAAATAGAAAAGAAAGTCCCAGAAATTATAAAAATCGTAAAAAAGCTAATATAGAATCATTTTTCTTAGCCAACATCTATTTTGTATTTTATCCCTTCCTGCCTTCCTACTTTCTCAAGTGTAGGAATAAGCTCATCCAGTGTTACAGTATCAGTTATAAATTGCCTTGCATCTACTATGCGATTTGTAATAAGTTCAAAAGCTTTCTTTACATAAAGAGGCGTATGGTGGTAAATTCCCTTTACAGTTATTTCATGATAATGAATAAGTGCGGTATCAATGGAAATAGTTGTCTCTGACTTGCAGCCTCCAAATAAATTAGCTATGCCGCCTTTCCTTACCATCTTCACTGTCTTTTCCCAAACATCAGGAATTCCTGTGGCCTCAATAGCTACATCTACACCCCTGCTGCCTTCAGTTCTTTTTTTAACTTCTTCAACCTGGTTGGTGCCTTTTTTTATTTGGATAATCTCCATTGCTCCCATTTGTTTTGCAGTTTCAAGTCTATCTTTGCTTAAATCAGAAACAATAACATAAGCACCTTTAAGACTGGCTAGTTTGACAAACATAAGACCAATAGGGCCTGCCCCATTTACTACTACTTTATCTCCCACCATAATTCCAGATTCCTCTATGCCGTGAACAACACATGCAAGTGGTTCCGTTAAAGCAGCTTCACTAAAAGAAATATTCTCAGGTATTATAAATGTATTCTTCTCTACAATCCTCTTCTGTACAGTTATATATTGACTATATGCTCCATTTAAATAAATTAAATCCTCACACATAGATTCCCTACCCAATTTACAATAAAAGCAATAACCGCAGGGAGCAGTATTTGCACATACTATTCTATCCCCAACCTTAATTTTACTTTTAATATTCTTACCTATCTTTACCACTTCTCCAGAAAATTCATGTCCAAATGGTGAAGGAGGTTTGATCATTGTTGGATGACCACGCCTGTAAGTTTTTAAATCACTCCCGCATGTAAGAGCTGCTTTTACTTTAACTAATATCTCATCGTCAGTTGGAACAGGTATTTCTACTTCTTCTATTCTTACATCCATGGGACCGTAAAAAATTGCACATTTCATTTTAGCCATATTAGCTACCCCTTTTATTAAAGATTTTAAATTAAAAATTCAAGCAAATTTGTACTTATCTATCAATTTAAATATTTTTTACAAGGTTCTTATCAAAATAATATAAAACCTTGAAAGTTTTTTGAGATAGAGCTAGATCTAATCCTTTTTTAAACTGCTCAATTGGAAGTATTTCCGATATTAAAGAACGAAAATCCAGCCGGTAATCTTTTAGATAATAAAAGCTTTCCTTTGATGCTTCAGGTGTTGCAGAATATGATGAGAGAATAGTTAACTCTTTTTTATACAGATGTTCAAAGTTAATAGAAATTTCATGCTGAGCTGCTGGACCAGCAAAAATCTGTATATGCCCTCCCGGCCTTACATTATCCATAGCCATTGCAGTAGTTTGTGGGGTTGTTACTGTAAGTTCTACAATATCTACACCAGTGCTGCTAAACTTAGATACTTTTTCCCTTATATTTTCTTTTTTAGAGTTAATGGTTAGATCTGCTCCAAATTTCTTAGCGTATTTTAACTTTTTTGAATCAATATCTACTGCTATTACTTTTGCATTATATAACAGCTTAAACAGCGAAATAAATATAATTCCAATAGTTCCACATCCAACCACCATGGCTATATCATTATCTCTTATATCTACTCTTTTTACTGCTCTAAGACAGCAAGCAGTTGGTTCTGTGAAAATAACATTCTTTATGATCTTTTTATTCTCAACTACAAAAGTATTGTATTTTACATGCTCTCCTGAAAGCTTTATATACTCTGAAAAACCCTGCGGGTCTAAATTTGTTTCCCTAAAATGGCTGCACATGGAGTAATTTCCATGATCGCAATAAATACAGCTGTAGCATGGAATATGATGGGTAACTGCCACTATATCACCCTTCTTTACTGCATTCCTTGCTTTCTTTACTTCTGGACCTACCTTCTCTACTACTCCTACCGCTTCATGACCAAGCTTAACTGGTTTTTTAACGTCAGGACTCATTATTTTTACAATATCAGAGCCACAAAGCCCGCATAATATTGTCCTGATCAAAACTTCATCTTTGCCAACAACAGGTACATTTATATTCTCTATTTTAATATTCTCTTTTGAATAGCAAACCAAAGTTTTCAAAATGTTACCTTACTTTATATATTTCCTGCATCAAAATATTTATCAATTTATTATATCATTTTATTTTTATAAAAAATAAGCCGAACTATAGAATTTAGTAAAAAATAATCAAAATCCTTTTATTAAAATCTCAAACATCATAAATTTTAAAATTCATAATAATCTACTAATATGTTAAAATATTTTTTGTAATATAAAATAACTAATTTATACTTTATTAAATTAATATTCTCTTAATAACTTATGGAAGATAAAGAACTAACTGGTAATATAAAAGATAAAATAAAAGA
>JAUWCR010000085.1 GCA_030609215.1 Actinomycetes bacterium
GGCCCACTATTTACAACTGGATGGGAAGATTTTATTCAAATCGATCACTTCGTTTTAGGAGAAACTGAGGACACTTTCCACTTGCTGGTAAATGACATTAAAAAAGGCACAGTTAAAAAAACATATATAAACAAGGAATTCCCTGATATTAAAAAATCCCCTATTCCTGATTGGAGTTTAATTAATGTTTCAAAATATAACTCATTATGTATTCAGTATTCACGGGGGTGCCCCTTTAATTGTGAATTCTGTGATATTGTTATACTTAATGGAAGAATCCCGCGATTTAAAACAAAAGAACAGATAATCAGTGAACTTGATGCTATATATAATCAAGGATGGCGTGGAGGCGTATTCTTTGTTGATGATAATTTTATCGGTAATAAAGTAAGAGTTAAAAAAGATCAGCTTCCAGCAATAATCAAATGGCAGAAAGAAAGAAATTATCCTCTATCTTTTAATACTCAGGCATCGATTAATTTAGCAGATGAACCAGAAATAGCCAGCTTAATGGTGGAAGCTGGGTTTACTACAGTATTTGTTGGTATAGAAACACCCGACTCAGAAGGCCTTTCGGAATGCGGTAAGCATCAAAATAGGAATAGAGATCTGATATCGTCTGTTAAAAAAATTCAAAATGCTGGGCTTGAAGTTCAGGGAGGATTTATTGTAGGTTTTGATAGCGACAAAGCATCAATTTTCCAGCGTCAAATTGACTTTATACAAAAAAGCGGTATTGTAACCGCCATGGTAGGAGTGCTTATAGCTCTTCCAAAAACCAGGTTATACAAACGTCTTTCAGAAACAAATAGAATAACTGAAGAAACTTTAGCCGATAATACAAAATTTTCCTCTTTAAATTTTATACCAAAAATGGACAAGGAAACTCTTCTTAATGGTTATAAAAAGATTTTAAAAACAATTTATGAGCCTAAAAATTATTACGAGAGAATAAAAACCCTCATAAGGGAATTTAAGCCTCCAAAAAGAGGGCTGCAAAAACTTAAACTTTATCATATAAGAGCATTATTTTATTCTTTTTGGACTCTGGGAATTAAAAACAGAGGCAGATATTATTACTGGAAATTGATTTTATGGAGTCTGTTTAAACATCCTGGACATTTTCCTTACACTATTGGTTTTTCAATAATAGGGATTCATTTTAGATTGCTTTCTGCGTAAATATTTTTTTATTGGTATGGAAAAAGAAGAATTTGAAAAAATAGTAGTTGAAGCCATAGAAACCGTCCCTGAAAAATTTAAAAAAAAATTCAAGAATATAAGTATAGTTATTGAAGACAAATCTATGAGCCACTTGCCAGTGGATGATAAAAGCCCAGGACAGAAAGTTACTCTTGGCCTTTATCAGGGTCTTCCTCTGACCAAAAGAGCAGGTAGGAGATCTTTATTCCCTGATAAAATTACCATTTATAAAAAATCCCTTGAAACTATAAGTAAAAACGAAGAAGACCTTAAAAAAAATATTAAAAGAGTTGTGCTTCACGAACTTGGTCATTATTTTGGATTGGACGAAAAAAAGTTAAGGAGCCTGGGCTATTAATAATATAAGTCTTGTCATCTTCCTTTGTATCATATAACATAGTTCCTCTATAATCGTAAGGTAATTACACTTAAAGTGAAAAATATTTTTCTTAAAATAAGAGAATTATTTTTGCTTTTTTACAAAATTTTTGTTATAATCCAATTGATATATAATTTATTAATGTTTTATAAATATATAATTAACAGCATTTTATTGTTGTTATCAATTTATTTTGAAACTGTTAATATAAGAGATGTAAAATACCTATATTAGCATGGATTTATTACAGGAAATTATTATAAGGATTTATTAAAAAGAATATAAAAAATTTAGGAGTTGGACTTATAATGGCAGAAGATATAAAAGACGAAGATAAAAGATTAAACAAAAAACTAAAGATTCCGCAGGAACTGCCTCTTCTTGCTTTAAAGAATAGTGTTGTTTTCCCATTCCTGGCCACTCCATTAGTGATAGGAAGGGAAAAATCTTTAAAATCTATTAAACATGCATCTAAAGAGCATAATATTATTGTTGTTGTTGCTCAAAAAGAAGAAAACAAGGATGATATTGACAAAGATGATCTATATGATATAGGCACTGCATGTGCCATAAAACAGGTAGTAAATATATCTACCGATGAAATAAAATGTGTTGTTGAAGGTATATCCCGAGTTAAAATAAAATATTTTACCCAAATTGAACCCTATTTTAGAGTATCAACTGAAGTTTTAGAAGAAGAACCGTTCGACGAAAATGAAGAAACCGAAAATTTAAATACAACCATTAGAATGCAGGTTGAAAAATTCATTCAACTCGGAATACCCCTGCCAACAGCATTTGTAGTTGCTGCAACCAATATTTCCAAACCTGATGTTCAAGCAGATTTATTTGCTTCTTACCTACTGTCAGACACAAGCCAGAAACAAAAAATTCTTGAGGAAATTAACCTGGAGAAAAGGCTTAAAAAATTAACAGAATTTCTTGCAGAAGAGCTAAGAAAATTTGAAGTACAATCTCAAATCCGAGATAAAGTCCAAAAAGAAGTTGGTAAAACTCAACGTGAATACTACCTGCGCCAGCAGCTAAAAACAATTAAAGATGAGCTTGGTGAATCTGATGAGTCAATTGAATTGACAAAAGAATTAGAAAAAAAACTTCTGGAGAAAAAACTCCCCGAGGAGGCAAGGGAAAAAGTTAAAAAGGAAATCAAAAGACTGGAGAATATTCCAACTATATCTCCGGAACATTCCTATATAAGAACCTATGTGGAATGTATGCTTGAAGCTCCATGGTCTGAAAAAACAAAAGATACTCTTAATTTGAAAAAAGCAAAAGAAGTACTGGATAACGATCACTATGATTTAGAAAAAGTTAAAGAAAACATTCTTGACTATTTAGCAGTGAGAAAATTAAAAGGAAAATCAACCAAGGGACCGATACTGTGTTTTGTTGGTCCTCCTGGAGTAGGGAAAACTTCACTTGGCCAGTCAATAGCAAAATCATTGGGCAGAAAATTCGTCAGGATGTCTATTGGAGGAATAAGAGACGAGGCTGAAATAAGAGGGCACAGAAGAACATATGTTGGAGCTCTTCCAGGTAGAATTATTCAGGGCTTGACTCAGGTTAAAACAAACAATCCAGTTTTTATGTTAGATGAAATTGATAAAGTGGGTGCAGATTTTAGGGGCGACCCATCATCAGCTTTGCTGGAAGTATTAGATCCTGAGCAAAATAATTCATTCAGGGATCACTACCTTGAAGTACCTTTTGATTTATCCAATGTCATGTTTATCACAACAGCTAACATCTTAGATACAATACTCCCTGCCTTAAGGGATAGAATGGAAATCCTTGAAATACCTGGTTACAGTACAGAGGAAAAAACTCATATTGCTGAAAAATTTCTTATTCCTAAACAACTAAAAGAACAGGGTGTAGAGAAATATAAAATAAACTTCAGAAAAGATGCAATACTGCTTGTAATTGAAGAATACACAAGAGAAGCTGGAGTTAGAAATTTAGAACGAGAAATAGCAAAGATTTGCAAAAAGATTGCAAGAGAAATAGTAGAAGAAAAGAAATTCTCTAAAACTATAACTACTAAAAAAGTTAGAGATTACCTTGGTGTGTCTAAAATCCAACCAAGCGAGATTGAAGATAAAAACAGAATTGGAGTAGCTACAGGTTTAGCCTACACTCCAGTAGGAGGGGATATACTGCTCATTGAATCCACTTATTATAAGGGCAGTGGTGAATTAATACTTACCGGCAAGCTTGGCGATGTAATGCAGGAATCTGCAAAAGCAGCAATAAGTTACATTCGTTCAAGGGCAAATAAATTTGGAATTTCAGATAAATTATTCAGTAAGTCCGATATACATATCCATGTTCCAGCTGGTGCCATACCAAAAGATGGACCATCGGCCGGAGTATCTATAACTTCATCCCTGGTATCAGCCTTTACTAAAATACCTGTTATCAGAGATGTTGGCATGACTGGCGAGATAACACTGCGGGGCCGTGTCCTTCCAATAGGTGGACTTAAAGAAAAGCTCTTAGCTGCCAAGAGAGCAGGGTTAAAAAAAGTAGTACTACCAGAAAAGAATAAAAAGGATCTTGATGAGGTACCAAAAAATATACTTAAAGGATTGAAACTGGAATTTGTAGATAACATAGATGAGGTCCTAAAACACACTTTGGAAAAAGATCCTTTTAAGATATCTGCTCCTGGGGAAAAAGACTCTGTAATCTACAATGATAGGTTAAAAGCAAAGCCAAAAGATAGCGAATATGGAAGATTTGTTCCTACCATACAGTAGATATTAAATCATAAATCAAAAATTTATAACATAAAAAATACAATAGTTATAAATGAATTTGAAAATAATATAAAAATATTTCTTGGTACTAATATTATTTTTAATGTACTTTACAGGAGAGAACCTCATTATATTCACAGTGTTAAAATATGGACATTTTTTAAGCAATTATTTACTTTTCTTATATCTTAAATCAATACTTTCTATGTCTTCATCCAGACCTTTGAGGCTCTTAACTACTCCGGTGATTATGTTTTTAAATACCTTCTGCATTTGATAATTTAAAACTACAGACTTTTCATTTACAAATAATTCAACCTCTTTTGCAGCATAGACTTTTATAAAATTTTCAACAAGAAAATCTGCTATTTTCTTTATCTCATATCTTCCAAAATAATTTAGGTCAGTTTCTACTTTACTTTCTCCTACTACTGCAATTATTTCATCCTTGCCAAACTTACCAGTCTCTTTTTTAACATCGCCTGAAGTTAAAACTAAAATTTTTGGAAATTTACCCTTCTTGTACCCTTCTACAAATACTATATCCATACTATAGAAATTATCAAAAATCAATTTAAAAATATCTTCACTGCCCGATAGATCCTCCACTAAAGCTATGCTATCATTTGAAAATATTCCTCCAATATCAGAACCACATTCTTTTAACCTGAAAGAGTCTTTCCCTGGCTTGTCAACCTCAAATGAATGAGCAGAATGCTTGATAGCTCCTACTTTATATTTTCTCCTCTTAAGTTCTCCCACAAGAGCTTCTATAAAAAAAGTCTTTCCACTTTTTACAGAACCTATTATTGAAATTATTGGAATCATTTTTCAATACCTCCTCACCAAATAACCTAATAAAAGCATCATAATCTTTACCTGTATTAATATTAAAAAAATTAAGCTTGTCAATATCATAACATTCTAATTCATTTTCTGAAATCATCTTGACTTCTACCTCACTAAATATATCTGATACTTTATATTTTTTCTTTCCTATATTTCTTTTTATTATATTAAGACAACCTTTTGAATACAAGCTGCATAAAACCTCAAAGCCTTTAGTAGTTTTTATAACAACTGCATCTTTTGGCTTGGATTTATTAGTATTGCTCTGTTTCCGGTGTGCCAGTAATTTAAGAAGATCATATGTTACAAAAGGCATATCAAATGCAAGTACAATACTATAATAATTCCTAGCATTATTTAACCCGGAATAAATACCACCAATAGGTCCTATATTCGTCAATTTTTTATTTTTAAAGCTATCCTCGTCCATGACCACCTTGATTGTTGGAATCTCTTTTATTTCTTCCAGACAATCAAAATATTTACAGTAATCTTCTATTTTTTTTATTTCATCGTGTACAGTGGCATAATTTTTCTCATTTGTACTTACCCAAATTTCATTGCAGAAAAAGCTGAGCTTATAGATTTGATTAATAAAAAGAGGTATCTTACCTATCTTAATTGCTATTTTATCAGAATTAAACCTCCTGCTTTTCCCTCCTGCCAGAATAATACCAGATAAATTCATATTAATATAAAAAATTAATGTCTAAAATGTCTTTTCCCTGTAAAAATCATTGAAATCCTATTTTTATTACAACATTCTATGACTTCGCTATCCTTTACTGAACCACCAGGTTGTATTATAGCTGTAATTCCTTTAGGGGCTACAAACTCAATAGTATCCTTAAATGGGAAAAAAGCATCAGAAGCCAGTATTGAACCATTGCAATTACTGCCTGCTTTTTCAACAGCAATCTTAGCAGCATCAATCCTGCTCATCTGTCCAGCACCTACCCCTACTGTTCTCTTTCCTTTTGCAAGTACAATGGCATTAGATTTTACACTTTTAGCTATCTGCCATCCAAAAATTATATCTTCCCATTGACTTAAGCCAGGCTTTTGTGTAGTT
>JAUWCR010000099.1 GCA_030609215.1 Actinomycetes bacterium
GATGGAGACATAGAAGTACTTGCATTTACTGGATTTGATATGATCAATTATATTATTGGTCTGGTATTAATTCTTATTGGTGGTTTTGGAAGTGTTTATCTTACAAGAATGCTTAGAAGAAAGGAAGAATAAGAAGATAAGGAAAATATTTAGAGTATAAAGTAAGAAAGCACATTTGAAAATAATTAGAATGTAGAAAGAAGGAACATCTTAAATATTTAAGATGTTCCTTCTGTATAGGGCATACATTGATATTAAAATAAATGTCAATAAAATAATGTTAATCTTGGATTATTTTTTAAAAAGAATAAAATAAAGAAAGCTTAAGATAAGTTAAGCAATTTTAAAATATTTAAGGATGTTAAATGTTTGAATTCAAAAAGTCTAAAAATTTTAGAGTTTATTATTTGCTGATGATATTTTTAGTTGTCCCATCTTTTATGTTTGGTATAGCTACCAGTGGTTGTAAGATAGAGAATGAAGAAGTGATAGAAGACACAGCAGAAACAGTTATTGAAGAAGAGAAAGTTATTGAGGAGACTCCTGCTGAAGAAATACCAGATAAAAGTGAGGAAACAGAAATTAGCAAGGATGAAATAATAGATGAAAAATTTAAACAATTTGTAGAGTCAATAGATACAGGTGAAGGTGAATTCATTGAACTGGATTATAACGATAGGCAGTATCTAGTGAGTGTTGCGTATAAGGCTGTAGATGATTATTTTTCAGGTTCAGGTGAACCAGATGAGTCTTTATTCTTGGAAGAATATAATGACATAAATAAAAAAGTTTTTATAGGATTCAGGGTTAATGGCAGGAAAAAAGGTTCATATTCTGCAAGAAAGGATAACCTGGCAGAAAGTGTTTATATTGCAGCATTGAGAACAATAGAAGACCAGAGATATGATGGAGGCATAACAGTAGAAGATTTAAAAGACTTAAGAATTGAGATAATTATTTTAGGGGATGAAAAAAAATTAGATGAAAATTATGAAAAAGGAATTCACGGGTTAAGAGTTGCAAAAGGAGATAGCAGTGCAACTTATTATAATTCTGTTGCAATTGAGGGAAATCATGAACTGGATAAGTTACTGGAAAAATTGTGTAAGAAGGCAGGTTTAAGTGAAGATTGTTATCATGATGATACAGTAGATATATATTATTTCCCTACCATCCATTTTGCAACCACCAGGTTCTCTGATGAAGTGACTACTTTTTACAGGTGTAATGTGATTGATTTAAAACCTGAAATAGATATGGAGAAAATAAAGAAATCCCTGGATTTAGCAAAAGGCTGGATGCTGTTGAATTTAGATGAGGAAGGAAATTTTAATTATGAATACGATCCTTCAAATGGAGAATATTCCAGAAGTAACAACATGATCAGGCAGCTTATGTCATCAAGGTGGTTGGCTGAAGAAAGCGAAAAAAACGATATTCTGCTGCAGATGCACAGGGTTAATTTGGATTTTGTATTAAGGAACTGGTACAAAGAAGATGGAGATCTTGGATATATTTATTTTAGCGACAAGTCAAAAATTGGTGCTATTGCCATGGCTTTGAGGTTTTTGATATTCAGTCCTGATTTTAAAGAATATGAGGATGAAGCTGTAAAATTAGCCAATACAATCAAATATCTTCAGAATGAAGATGGGTCACTCAGGGCCTGGTATATTGAACCTGATTATTCTTATGATGAAAAAAAACTTTTAACTTATTACAGCGGTGAGGCAATATTAAGTCTGGTAGAACTATATGAGAAAACAGGTGATGAAGAATATCTTAATGCTACTGTCAAGTCCCAGGATTATTATATTAGAGAATATGTTGATGATATGGAAATAAATTACTTTCCTGCCTATGTCCCATGGCATACAATTTCTTTATATAAATTATATATGATAACTGAATCTGAAAAATATAAGGATGCAATATATAAGCTAAACGATGAAATTGTCAGGATGCAGAACCAGGACGGCAAACCATATATTGATTTTTTAGGAAGATTCTACGATCCGGACCATCCTGAATACGGAGTACCATTTTCCGGCAGTACTGCTGTAGATATTGAAGGATTAACTTACGCTTATGAAATAGCTGAGCTTGATGATGACTTTGATAGAATGTATGAATACAAGAAATCAATATTTTTAGGTGCTCATAATCTTATAAATCTACAGTTTGATGGAGCAGACATGTATTACCTTTCACACCCGGAGAGAGTTGAGGGGGCAATAAGGTACAGGGTTGATGACCACAGAATTCGTATTGATACCACACAACATACTATTGATGCTTTTAGTAAGATATTAGATGTTTTTTATAAATAGTATTTAAATCAGTTAGAATTATAGGAAAGGTTATAGGATTATCACAGAATGCGAAACACTAATAGAAAAAAATCTAAAAAGTTAAGGATAATAAAAATAATTTCGTTTATTTTTATTGGTGCTGGCATTTTGTTTTTATTGTACCCTTCGTATACAAATTTTATAGCTGAGAGAAAAGAAACAAATATTTTATCTACATGGGAAGCTCAAAAGAAGACTTTCGCAGAGGAGGAAAAGAAGTCAACCGGGTTAGTTGGAAATTCTAAAGTCACTTCAAAAGATATCCTTGGAGAGGAAGAGAATAATGAGAAAGATAATGAAATTATAGAAGAATCTGAGGACTTAAGTATTAACGCTGGTAACAATATTGATGAAGAAATTATAAATTATGAAAATTTGACTGCGGAAGATTTTTTCCCATTAAAAATTTCAATACCAAAAATTGAACTTGAATGGATTGCATATGAAGGAACTGATAGAGAAACTTTGAAAAAAGGTCCCGGACATGAGACGCTAACACCCTTACCTGGAGATATAGGAAGATGTACTATTTCAGGTCACAGGACAACTTATGGAGCACCTTTTAGCAAGATTGATGAATTGAAGAATGGCGATCTTATTTATCTTGAAACCATAAAAGATGAAGTGTTTACTTTTGTTGTAACAGGACAGGAAATTGTTAATCCGGAAGATGTTTATATTCTGGATGGTTCAGGTAAAAGGGAACTACTGCTTACATCATGTGAACCTAAATTTTCTGCTGCTAAAAGACTTGTAATAATAGCAGAGTTAATAAAAATATATCCAATAGAGTTAGAATTTAAGAGGTAAAATATAGTTATATGACTAAAAAAACTAAAGAAATACTGGTTACATTAATTCTCATAATAGTTACTGCTGCATTGCTGAGTTACAATGTGTTTCTGGTGGAAACTACAAAGGCAGAGGTTGAAAGAATAATGGGTCAGCTTGCTAAAATTGAGGAAATAAAGGCAGAGACAAGAGAAAAGAAAATGGAGCTGTTAAAACAGCAAAAGGAAGCAGAATATGTAGAAATAATAGAGTTTGATGAAAAATATGGGGAAATAAAAGATGATTTTTTAAAAAAAGTAAAAGAAGCATCCGATAAAGCAGGCGGCATATTTGTAAATATTGAAGAGCTGAAAGAATTGGTTTCGCAGAGACTGGATATATCAAAAGAATTTAAAGAAAAATTAAGCAAACTTGATAATATTCCAAAGCCTTTAAAAAATTTTTATGAATTTGAAATAGAATTTTTAAATAATGATATTAAATCTTTTACCCTGGTGCATGATTATTACAACAGTTGTTGCTCCACGCATTCATATAGTGATGATGAATTAAAAAAAGTATATGGAAACAATAGTGAGTTATTCTTTAGGGCAGAGGAAGAAAGAATAAGGGTTTATAAGGAATATGGATTGGATTACTTGCTGGAGGATTCGTTTTAACTTAAAGTGAAGCCCGGATTTATTAAAAACCCGGGCTTCTCTCTTTAACCAACAAGGCGTCCAGCTATCTTTCGCCTTTTGCTTTCATTGCTCTTCCTTTGTCCTTTTCCTCTTTCCTTATCAAAAAATTTAATTTCTCTCTTATAATTTAATTAATAAACAGGGTGGTAACTACCCTCTTTCCTCCACCATCTATTACTCCAATACCAATCAGTCTATAGTGTGTCTTTAGCATGTTGTCTCTATGACTTGGTGAGTTCATCCAGGCATTGATCAAAGCTTCGGGTGTTCCATGACTTGCGGGATTTGATCGAGCTAAGTTCTCGCCAAAGTTTCTGTATGTAACACCAAACTCGGCAAAGATATGTTTGATATTTTTTCCATCTGGTGTATGGTGAGAAAAGTAGTTTCTGGCTATCATGTCTTGAGATCTTGATCTGGCAATATCTGTTAGCATTTGATTAGGGGTAAGAGTGCCAAGCCCATTTTGAGCTCTTATAGTGTTTATAAGAAATAGTATCTGTGATTCTAAATTATTTAAGTTAATTGCCTGATTTTGTGTTTCTGCCGGAGCGCTTGTGTCCTGACTTACAACTGCTGTGCCAGTGTTTGAGTTTCCTTTTGCTTCTGTGGCTGCCTGTGCTTCCTTTCTGGCAGCATCCCTTTTTATTTCACTGCTGTATTCATTTACTACGTTAGTTATACCTAGAACCAACTCTTCTGAGTCAATCTTTTTAACGCTGTTTTTGAGCTTTACATTTGAAGAAATAATTTTATTTGGAGAAAAATCTTTATTATTTTTGTCAGCACCATAACTTTTATATTCGTAATCTGAGCTGGCAACATTGTATGCGCTGCTGCCGGTAGTGCCGGATGTGAAAGCGCTAATGCCAAATATTAGCGATACTGATAATATAAATATCGTCAGTGTCAGCAAAAATATATTTAATTTGTTTTTAAATCTTTTTTTCATGTCTGCCTCAAAATAAAAAAGCCATTTAGCATAGAGGCTAAATGGCTTAATTTTTTGGCATATATAACTTTTAATTTAAGTTATATATTCAATAAAAAAATAATAGCCGGTTGCACCACTGGCTCCTTACATTTTGAGGTGCCCATCTTAATAAAATGTAAGTCTTTGCCTCTATTACTGATAAGAAATTATTTAAATATCAAATAAACTATTAATACTTTGAACCAACAATATATTAATATATTTAATTATACTTGTCAAGTAAAATTTTTATTTATTTTTTATAATTAAATAATAAATAAAAGTATTGATGTGTTTAGGAAGCTGGTATGTGATACGTCAAAGAACTCTGCTAAATTAAAGAAAAATTATTGCGTGACCATAAAAGTAATATTTTGTATAATTTAGAAGTATGAGCTAAATGGATAGACATATGTACTTTAGCTTAACCGTTTTGCATCTTAAAGATTAAGGGAACTAAAAAATGGTCAGAGAGAATATAAAAAAAGAATCAATGGAAGATCTTCTAAATATTAACATAGGAGATGTCAGCAGAGATAAAGCCAGGGTTCTTGTAGAAAAATTGAGGGACGAGATAAACAAGCATAACTATTATTACTATATAAAAGATAATCCTATTGTAAGTGATGCAGAATATGACATACTGATGCGAAATCTATGCAATCTGGAGAAAAAGTTTACCGATCTAGTAACAGACAGCTCTCCTACTCAAAGGGTAGGAGCTCCGATAGAAGGCGGCTTTTCCACTGTAGAGCATGGAGACAGGATGCTAAGCCTGCAGGATGTATTTAATTACGATGAGCTAAAGGATTTTCTAAAAAGAGCGCATAAGGATTTATCAATGGGCGAAGGTGAAATTGAATTTGTATGCGA
>JAUWCR010000037.1 GCA_030609215.1 Actinomycetes bacterium
TACTGAATTAATTCAATCACAACGTAGCTTAACTATGAATGTATATATTTTTCTAAATTTATATATTATAAAAAAATGTTTTATTTATTATCTAAAAAATTATATAATTATATATTCAATTATTAATACATTTAAATAAAATTATTTTATTACAAATGCTTAACGAATTAATTATAAATTTCAGCTAAATAATTAAAATATGAGCATACAATTTATACCATTTTCAGTACTATTGATTATAGGAATACTGGCATCTGCAGCATTTATAATTTATATTATTATAAACAAGCCTACTTTCAATTATAAAGTGCTTATCACTCTTACAGCTGGAAATCTTATCTGGTTATTTGCGAATGGGATGGAACTATTATACTTAGGAATTAATGGTAAGATTTTCTGGAATCAGATATCTTCTATTGGAATTGTAACAGTAACAATGTCATTTTTCATTTTCTCAATGCAATACTCAGGTAGTAAATTCTGGTTAAGATTTAAAAATATATTATATGTACTAATCTTACCAGCCATATACCTGATATTTGAAGCTACAAATAAATTTCATGGATTAATTATTAGCAAGTATGAGCTCACCAGTATTAATAATTACGTATTTATGACCAAGGAACATGGTTTAGTTTTCTGGATCTGGACAGTATACGCTTACATCTTTATTGTAATAAGTTACTATTACATTATAAGAATGATACTTTTCTCAATAAGATTTTATAGATGGCGTGCTTTGCTTTTATTGATTATCTCTATTGTACCAATAATTGCAAATATAATTTATCTATCAGGTTTTAGTCCGTTTAGCTATTTAGATGCTACTCCCTTAATTCTTAGTATGAGCATATTAGTTATGATCCTGGGCGTAATAAAATTAAAATTAGGAGATATCACCTATATAGCAAGAGAGACACTAGTTGAAAATATGAGAGATGGAGTAATAGTCATAGATCAGAATAATTGTATTATTAGTCTTAATCCAATGACAAAAAAATTACTTCATGCACCAGATATAAATTACATAGGTAAAAACATTAGCGAACTATGGCCAAACTATAATAGCTATATAGATAACAGTTCAAATCCACAAGAAGCATTCAAAGGAATAATGATTAGAGGAAAAACAAAAAAAAGAATTTATGAAATTAGAACTTCACCTTTTACTGATTACCAAAGAAAAGTAATAAGCCGAGCTATATTATTCTGGGATATTACTGAAAGGCAAAAAGCCGAAGAGGAATTAAAAACTAGACTTAAATTGTCAAAATTAATTGCAGAAACCACAGCAAAATTTATTAACCCTCTTCGTGGAAGCATCAGTAAAAAAATTGATGCTTCCTTAAAGGAAATCGGTAGGATTGCTTGTGTAGATAGAAGTTATGTATTTCTATTTTCTAAAAACGGTAAGTTTATGAACAACTCAAATGAGTGGGCCGCTAAAGATATCAGTCCTCAAATAAATAATTTGCAAAATATTCCACTGGATCAATTACCCTGGTGGATGAAGAAATTAAAAAAATTTCAAATTATATATACAAAAGATATAAATAACCTCCCCAAAGAAGCCATGGCAACTAAAGAAGTATTAAAGGCACAAAATATAAAATCAATCCTTGTAGTGCCAATGATTTTTGAAAATAAACTAGTCGGTTTTTTAGGTTTTGACTCAGTAAAGAAATATAAAATATGGAATAACGACGATAAATCATTATTAAAAATTGTTGGCAATATTTTTGTAAATGCCATTCAAAAAGAAAGAGCAGAATTAAAAATAGATTACTTGACCTTTCATGATAATCTTACTGGATTATACAATAGAGTATATTTTGAAGAAGAAATAAAAAGACTGGATACTGAAAGAAATCTTCCACTCTCCTTTATGATATGTGATTTAAACGGACTAAAAATAGTAAATAATGCATTAGGCTATAAATACGGAGATAAATTACTTATAAAAGTATCTGGTATTTTAAAAAAAACCTGCAGAAGAGACGATATTATTGCAAGGTGGGGAGGAGACGAATTTGTTATATTACTGCCAGATACTTCGATAGAAGAAGTAAATAGAATAATTAATAGAACAAAAAAAATCCTTGATAAAACAAAGAAAGATAAAATACAGCCCAGCCTTGCAATTGGATTTGCAGCTAAAAAAGCTGAACATCAAGATATTAAAGATATAATCAAGGAAGCTGAAGATATGATGATGAGAAGAAAACTGATTGAAAAAAAGAGTATAGCAAATTCAATATTATCTTCACTTGAAAGATCACTATGGGAAAAAAGCCACGAAACAGAAAGGCACGCAAGAAGAATTAGAGAACTTGCCACATTGCTTGGAAAAGAAATAAATCTTCCTTCTAACAAAATTGATGAACTTTCAATACTGTCCAGCCTTCATGATATAGGAAAAATTGCAATAGCTGAAAATATTCTTAAAAAGAAAAGTGCGCTTACCAAAGAGGAGTGGGAACTTATAAAAACACATACTGAAATTGGCTACAGAATAGCAATTTCTTCAGAACATATTTCACATATTGCCAAAGATATAAGAGCACATCATGAATGGTGGGATGGAACTGGTTACCCACAGGGATTAAAGGGTACAGAAATATCTATTACTTCAAGAATAATCTCAATTGTAGATGCATATGATGTTATGAAAAATGGAAGGCCTTACAAAAAACCTATGAGTAACAATGAAGTTATTTCCGAGCTAACAAAATTTGCAGGTATTCAGTTTGATCCTTACCTTGTGAAGAAATTTATTAAGCTTATAAATAAAAATCCTCAAACTTAAAATAATAAAAAATCTCCGCCAACAGAAAATATGAGCGGTCCTCCTACAAGAATTATAAATGAGGGTAAAATTAAAAAGACCAGTGGGAACAGCATCATCAGTGTTACTTTCCTTGCTTTTCTTTCAACATTCTGAGATATTTCAAATTTCATATAATTAGATTTCTGTTTTAATACCTCGCTCATTGATGAACCATATTTCTCAGCCTGCATGAGCAGAAAAAGTAGATTTTTAAAATCTTCGGTGGTATTCCTTGCCATTATATTCCTGTAAGCCTTTATTTTTCCCATGCCATAATCAATATCTTTTAAAAACCTCTCCAGTTCCAGGCAAATACTGCCTCTATATTTTTCAATTAATATTTTGATAGAGTTGTAAATGTTTTGACCTGATAATGTTGCTATATACAACAGATCTATAATATATGGAAGGTCTTTATTTAAATCCTCCAATCTTCTATTATTATACCTATTTAACAAAAAGTCTGGAATAAAAAAACCAACTACTCCGCAAATCATACCCATACTAATAGAAGTTAACGTATTAACTCCAATAAAACTACCTGCTGCAATACATAAAAAAAGAATAATTATTTTATAGCCTAAAAATGCATTAAAATTAATAGCAAATTTTTTCTCACTACCTAATATATTTAAAACTTCATTAATTTTTTTATGCTTGCTGTTTCTATAAATACAGCTCAGAATCTTTCCAATTTTTTCTGCCAATAAATTAAATCTAAAAATAATGCTATTTTTTAATTTCCCACTTTCTATTTTCTGCCTGTTCTTAATTTCAGTACCTTCATTTCTATATCTGGAGCTATTTACCCTTATGAAATAAAAAAGACCACAGATAAAAAATAAATAGTATGAAAATATAATTATATACGCAGCCATTCTCCTGCAACCAGCTTTCTTATACTTTACTTTTACCAATACAAAATTATTTTCTAATACTCATTTATTTCTCAATATTTTTTCATCTTCCAATATTTAGAATTTTTTTTATCACAATAATTCCAGCAATTTCCAGACTCCCCCCAACAAGCAGCAGCATGCTTCCAAGGCTGCTAGAAAAAAATATTCTAACTGTATCATTCATGAAAATATATAATGCAATCAAAACAAAAATAGGAAAAAAAGAAATAATGTTTCCTGAATACTTGCTTTGAAGGGTCATTGTCCTTATTTGAGACTTAGCTTTTAGACTATATTGCAATGTATCATTAATATTGCCCAGTACGATAATAAGATCTCCACCTATCTTATTATTTATTTTTAGAGCACTTACTAAAAGTTTTATTTCCCTGCTATCACATCTTAATGCAAATCTATCTAAAGCTTCATCCATAGTAAAATTAAGCTCTAATTCATTTACCATTTTTTTTAAATATTTTTTTAGTGGTTTTTTGGACCAATCGATGGAATCTTTAAAAATATTTCTTACTGTCTTTCCTGCTTTTAGCATAATTATCATATTGTTTATAAATTCTATCAGTTGGTTATGAAGTAAATCCTTTCTTCTGCTATCTATTCCTCCAATAAAATCAAGTATAAAAATAATCGAACAAATAGTTAAAAATAAACTAAATACAAAATTTTCAAAGAAAAGGTAAAAAAGCAAGCTAAAAACTATAAGTGATAAGAAAATTAAAACTTGCCTATTTAGCCTATGCCTGGCAAGCCAATTTTTAAAAACTTTACTATCACTATAACTGCTTCCCTTAACAGATATTAAATTCATACTGATGCTTCTTACCATTATTAACTTTTTTAACCCAAACAGCCCTGATATTACAGTAAAAACAGTTATGATTGGAATTATAACATTGCCTATGGAATTAACATTTGAAATCAAATTCTAAACCTCTGTCTCTAATCTTTTTTATAAAAACCGGTATATAGCCCGTAAACTTAAGACAACCTTCACCTTGCTTATAATAACTATTATCTTTTTTATATCTATCAGTTTCACATTTGCCTGTTTTGTAATTACTGCCCTCACCTAAATTTTCATTTTGAAAACTAAAGATATCTTTTACTTCTATAATTGTATTACTGCCAATAGACTCGCTTGTATTTATTATTTCGCTCACTCGAGCTAATAATCTCTGACCATTCTGCAATCTCCCAAGGTGGATAACCATATCAATTGATGAAGCTATCATTCTCCTTGCAGAAGAAGGATTTAAATTCAGGCCAGCCATAAGCAGCATGGTTTCTAGCCTCGATATTAAATCATCAGGTGAGTTAGCATGAACAGTTGACATAGAACCACTATGGCCGGTATTCATTGCTTGAAGAACGTCAACAGCTTCCTCACCTCTTGTCTCTCCAACTATTATTCTATCAGGCCTCATCCTTAATGAATTTCTTACCAAATCCCTTATTGTTATCTGACCCTTGCCTTCCAAATTTGGAGGTCTGCTTTCAAGCTTTACAACATGCGGTAATTTTAAGTTTAATTCCAGAGTATCCTCAATTGTAATAATTCTTTCATCCTGGGGAATAAAATTAGAAATCACATTCAGAAACGTTGTTTTTCCAGTGGCTGTCGCTCCAATAATTATTGTATTAATTTTACTCTGAACACATACTTTTATAAAATTAGCAATTTCCTTATTTAATGTTCCAATTTCTATTAAATCATCTATATTCATTAAAGTTTTTTTAAACTTCCTTATGGTTACAACAATATCATTTAAAGATATTGGACTTAAAACAACATTAATTCTTGACCCATCACTCAATCTTGCATCAACCATTGGAGAACTTTCGTCCACTCTAAGCCCCAGCGGACTTAATATTTTCTCAACTAAATTTTTTATATGACCATTATTCCTGAATTTAACTTCTGATTTATCAATCACACCCTCTTCCTCTATATAAATATCATTAAAGTTATTTATCATAATCTCAGTAACTTTATCATCACTTATTAAGAAACTTATGGGTCCAAATTCAAAAGTATCTTCATAGATTTCTTTTACTATTCCTTCAATTTCACTCTCACTAATCATAATCCTGTCTTTTTCTACAATTTCTCTTAGGACCCTATTAATTTTTTCCATTCTTTCTGCAGGAGAAAAAACTTCCAAACCGCTAACATCAATATTCTTAACTAAATTCTTACTTACATAATCTATAACTAAAAAATCACTCTCGTTAGCTTCCATAATCCAAACTCTCATAAAGTTTATTTGAATAATCAATAATATTTCTAACAATTCTAAGATTGTAGTTAAAAATAGAAAAAGGTCCTCTATTTAAAAACAAGAATTCAATATCTCTATCATATGGAATAAAAGCTTTGATAGGATGCCTTACAAAATTATTTATCCTAGAGAAAGAAATAGCTGGTCTTACATTAAATTTATTTATTACAATGTCAAAACTATAAGAATAATCCATCCCGGAAATACTGTCGAGCAAAATATCTAAATTACTTATAGATATAATGTCAGGTTGAGAAATAATAATAAACTTATCAATATCTTTTAAAAGATCTAATTTTTTCAGGTTAAATAAATAATATGGAAAATCAATACATATGATATCAAAGTAATTTTTTAAAACATCCAGAAATGTTTCCAGGTTGCTGTTATAAAAAATCTTATTCTTTTCAAGTTTAAGCGGAGGCAATATTACATTTAAACTATTATCAAAATTTACAACCAATCTTTTTAAGACAGATGCATCCATTTTACAAATTACGTTTTCAATATCTCCAAGGTCCCTTAAATTATCCCCAGATACATCAAAAATAATCCTGCTATCCTTCTTCCCAATATTTAAATCCAGGAGAACTATGTTTTTACTGATACTTTTTGCTAAATAGGTTGAAATACAATAGGATATAAAACTGCTTCCACATCCACCTTTGCTGCCAGAAAACAGCAGTGTTTTTGATTCACATTTATTTAGTTTTGACAATGATTCTCCCCTGATTTTTAGTATCTAATTGTATTACTCTGGGAACATATGGACAAATTAAGCATCCCTCTTTCCAGAGCTAAAAATACTTCTTCTGCTTCTTCGGATTTTAAATAAAAAGTTAATATTAAAAAATCCATGTAACTAGAACTGCTGCAATCATCTTCAAGCATTGTTCCCAATAAAAAATCCCCACTGCTATTATTTTCCCTTAGATAACCATCTTCACTGTAGTTATATTCCAGAAGGATTATTTCTTTCCCGCAAAGGATGGTATTTGATATAAGCTCACCCCCTGTTTGATCATAGTATGTAGAAATTATATCCACCCTATCACCAACTTTTATAAGTGACCTGTCCCCATAAAAATTTAACGGAATACTAACTGCCCGTAAATCCTTAGGAATATATATTGAAAAACTTAGATATGTATTTTCAATTAATTCTTGCCCTTCAATTTTATCCTTAGAGATGATTTCACCTTCTGCTATATTCTCAATAACTTTCTTTCCTAAAATTTGATTTATGTCTAATATAAATTTCTTGCTAAAAATATTTTTCGGGATCTTCTGTTTCTCTAAGAAATCTTCAGATATTTCCTCCCCGCTTTCAATATCAAACCTGGCGATATATATCTCCTGATATTCAAAACTTTCTGTGCTGCTGGACTTTAGATTACTTATATACCAGTATATTAATACTCCTCCAATGAGGGCTGCTATAATAAAAATAATCCCAAATACTTTTTGTCTTATAATTAAAGTTAATCTATTCATACTTCTTTTTACTTTTTATCACTTTACTAAATACAATATCTATTTCTAGATATAATCTCTTTTTAAATAAAAGCTACTGAGCTTATGTGTTTAGATATAATAACATAAAATCCTAAATGTGTAAATATATATATTTTTTTTAATTTACTTCCCTTGGAATCTATAAATTCAAAAAGAGGAAGACCTCTACTAAAAATAAAAACTAATTGTAAAAACACTATATTAAATGTATCATAAATCAAATTATAAATTCTTTAAAATAGGTTCTTCTTTTATAATTTTCTTATTAAATAACTAAATACTTAGCTAGGATTTTTTACAATATGGAAAAAGTTACTATTAAAGAATTAGGGGAATATATACCTAATACGTTAAATAGTGTAACTTTAAATAAACTTAAAGAATTCGTAATAGTACCTTATTTTATTAAATGGTATAAAACCAAAGAATCAAATAAAATATTTCCTATATTCCTGCAAGAACTTTCAGATTTAAATCCCACTAAAATACAAATCCCCGGAATATTGACCAGGAACCCATTTTTTGACCATACACAAATAAAATACTTTTCTGCATATAAAAATGGGGTACCTGCTGGTAGAATCATGGCTTTCATTGATTATAACTATAATAAAGATAAAGAAAAAACTGGCTGGTTGGGGCTATTTGAATCAATTGAAGATAAAATGGTTGCTAAAAAGCTTTTAGATGCAGCAATAAAATATCTCAATGATAACTTATGCAGCAGAGCTATAGGTCCATCAAAGTTTAATGCAAATGGTGAGATTGGTTTATTAATAAATGGTTTTAGTAAAAAGCCCTACTTTATGGAGCCGTATAATGCACCATATTATCAGGATTACTTTGAAAAATATGGCTTCACCAAAGAAAATGACTGGTTCAGCATGAATACAGATGAAAGCCTCTCAAGTATGTATATACAGAGAATAGACAGTTTAATGCAAAGAATTAATCAAACAAGAAGAGGTAATTTGCTTAATGAATTTAAAATCAGACAGATTAATTTTAAAGATACCAAAAATGAAATAAAATTAATAAAGAATTTGTACAATCATATATGGGGCATTGGTAATCATCCTCAATATGTTGAAATGACCAAAGAAGAATTTGGAACACTAGCAATAGGAATAAAAACAATTGCTTTAGAAGATTTAATATTTATCGTTGAAAAAGATAAAACTCCTATAGGAGTTTCGATAAGCCTTCCAAATATAAATGAAATAATAGAAGAATATGACGAAAATAATCCATACATGCCTTCAAAAAGATTTTTTAGTTTAAAGGACCTTAGAAGGGATATAAGAATTTTTAATATTATACAAAAGAGATTAAAGCAAAAAAGATTCTCAGGGATACGTATATTGATATTAGGAGTTCATAAAAAATTTAGAAAAACCGGTATCGATTCAAAACTCTACCATGAGACCGCTAAAGCTGCAAAAGCAATTGGAATTACTCATGCTTCTGGTTCAGAACTTGCAGATATAAATAATGATATATTAAACCCCATGCTTAAAATAGGGAAAATAGCTCTTACATGGCGCTTTTATAAATTGAGTATATGAAAAAA